>JBCCXG010000610.1:0-4238 GCA_039191945.1 Bacteroidota bacterium | reverse complement strand
TAAACCTCGATTATGCATTGGGATTTAGAAAAGTGCTGAATTTCTTGGTTTAGGTGTTTTGAATAGGGATTTTGGGGTATAAATGAGATCACCCAAATGGTTAACCGAAATGTCGGACCACTTCCAATAGCGTATTCTTCCAAGCCAGTCACTCCATTCGGCGGGATGAGTTTAATGAAGCGGTTTGTGGATCAAGTAGGCATACGGGAGAAGTTATCAGATCTTCCTTTGCCACAGCCTGGCTCTAATCGGGGCTATGATCCGAGTCAGATTGTGGAGTCCTTCTGGCTAGGTATCTGGACAGGTGCAAGTCGATACATTCATTGCGATTGGTTGCGCTATGATTCAGTTCTCCAATCCATATTCGGCTGGGATCAGATGCCTAGCCAGAGCACGTACAGTCGTTTTTTCGGGAAGTTTTCACAGAAGTTAAATACTGAGATTTTTCCTGATCTGCAGCAGTGGTTCTTCTCGCAATTGCGTGTTGGCAGTTTGACCATTGACTTTGATAGTACGGTGATCACGCGATATGGTGATCAACAAGGTAGTGCTAAGGGCTACAACCCAAACAAACGGGGGCGCAATTCACACCATCCACTGATGGCCTTCGTGAGTCAAACCCGGATGGTAGCCAACGCATGGCTCAGACCGGGTAATACGGCAGCCAGTAGTAGCTGCTTACATTTTATGGAAGAGACCTTCAAGGAAGCACTCAAGGGCCAAAAAGTGGGTTTAGTACGGGCTGATAGCGGTTTTTATACTGAAGAGATCATGTCCTATCTCGAGAAAACGCAACACAACTACATCATGGCTGTACGCATGTATGCCAATGTAAAGAGTGAGGTTTGGGGCCTGAAAGATTGGGTCAGTATTGCCAAAGGGATAGAACTGAATGAGATGACTTTCAGTCATGAAAACGGTAAACCTCGACGATACATCATCGTCAAAAAGCAAGTAGAAGTCAGACCGAACGCAGCTGGAAAAGAACTATTCGAGGACCAGCCTGGATTCCGATATAGTTGCTATGTGACCAATCTGGATCTGCCTCTTGATCAGATTTGGAACATATACAACTCAAGGGCCGATTGTGAAAATCGTATCAAAGAGCTCAAGCAAGATTTTGGTCTTGAGAACTTCTGTCTGCAGGACTTCTGGGCTACCGAAGCCTCTTTTCGTTTCATCATGGTCGCTTATAATCTGATGAGTCTCTTCAGACACTTCGCCCTTAACCATCACAAAAGAGCTACGCTTTCAACGCTCAAATCCTATTGCTTTGCATTAGGAGCATGGAAAGTAAATCACGCCAATAAACAGGTGCTCAAAATCTCATTACCGGTCAAAAGAAGACCTTGGCTGGACGGAATATTCGCTCAAGTCGCCAGTTCAAGCCCGCCTTTTTCTTACTCTAATGAATAATTCCGGTTAAAACCACCCTTGCCTGCGGCCGCGCAGCAAATCGCGGACACCACGTATTACCCTTCTCTACCCAATCCAGAATATGCCCACGGAACGGGTCCGGTCGTGTTTATCGATGAGGGCCATTTCAACTATCACACCAAAGAGGGACGGTACCTGGCCTTTACGCGATTGCTGGAGCGAGATGGATATAACGTACAATCCTATGACGGCGATTTTGACTTGCAACAGCTGCAAAAGGGGGAGATCCTGGTCATCGCCAACGCACTCAATGAACGCAACCTGGGCAATTGGTCATTACCGACACCATCGGCTTATACCGATGCCGAAATAAATGTGCTGCAGCAATGGGTGCAAGAGGGCGGCAGCCTATTCTTGATTGCCGATCATATGCCATTTCCGGGCGCGAGCGAAATGCTGGCCGCGAGGTTTGGGTTTGAGTTTTACAATGGATTCAATGTCAGCGTCGCCACACCCGCTTATTTCCAACGGCTCACCGGCACCCTTCCTGACAATGCCATTACCAATGGTAGGAATCAAATGGAAAAGGTGCGGAAAATACCTGTTTCAGAGGGGCAGGGGTTTCCGATTCCAGAGGACGCCACACCGATTCTTGTCTTTGACAAGAGAAGTTTGATGCTGATGTGTGACACCGCCTGGCAGTTCAATAGCAACACAGAAGTAATTAACATCGAAGGCTGGAGTCAGGGCGCCTACAAAAAAGTAGGGAAGGGGAGAGTGGTCGTGTTTGGGGAAGCTTCGCTATTTTCGGCGCAGGTCCAGGGACCCGAAAAGAGAAAGATGGGCATGAACCGGGAGGATGCCCAGGACAATTACAAGCTACTGTTGAACATCATCCATTGGCTTGATGGCCGATTGGACTAAGGAAAAACGATCAATCTATCATTACCGTGACACGAAGATTTCTATGCATTGTCAGCGCACTCGTTGTGCTTTATTCTTGTGAGGTCAAAACTGAAAAGGAAGCGATGCCCACACCCCCTGTCAAGAACACAAAATCCATAGCCTTAGACATCAATGAGGCGAATCGACTGAGCGAATTACCACTTGCTTGCATTCAGAACCCGCTGCCTTACAAGTCAGGATTAGTGGTAGCCCAAGCAAGTGATTTAGCCATGCCGATTGATCATCATCCTGCTTTCTACGGTTGCTTTGATTGGCACTCTGCAGTTCACGGGCACTGGTCACTGGTCTACTTACTGAAAAACTTTCCTGACCTGGCCAAAAAGGAAGAAGCATTGCGCATGCTCGATCAAAACTTGACGGCTGAAAACATCGAGCAGGAAGTGGCCTATTTCTCACTCAACCGTGAAAGCCAATCGTTCGAAAGGCTCTACGGATGGGCCTGGCTGCTGAAGCTTCAGGAGGAGCTGTACACTTGGGATGACCCCCTGGCTCAAAAGTGGTACAACAACCTGAAGCCGTTAGAGGATTACATTTCCAATGCCTACATGGAATACCTCCCCAAATTGCTTTACCCCATTCGAGTAGGCACCCACACCAATACGGCTTTTGGAATCAGTTTTGCCTACGATTATGCGCAAATCGTTGGCAACGAGCCGCTGGCCAATGCCATCAAAGCAGCGGCTATTCGCTTTTACAGCGATGACAAGGACTGTCCCATTGATTGGGAGCCCAGTGGCCATGATTTCCTCTCTCCGTGCTTGCAGGAGATTGACATTATGCGCAAGGTGCTTTCGGAGGAAGAGTTTACGGACTGGGCCAAGGCATTTCTGCCTGCATTATTTAACCAAGACTTGGCGCTCACTCCCGGACAAGTCCAAGATCGCTCGGATGGTCAGCTCGTGCATTTGGATGGTGTGAATTTCTCCAGGGCATGGTGCCTCTATCCGCTGAAAGACAATGTCCATGCATACAACTTGGCCACGGAGCACCTGGAATACTCACTGTCGAAAATCACCGATGGAGACTATGCCGGACAGCATTGGCTGGCCTCTTTTGCTTTGTATACTTTCAAGACGAAAATAGAATCCCAGCAATAAGTCCGAAAAACTGGCTGTGCCATGAAAGTGCTCTCAGCCAGCATAGCATATGATTCTTGTCAAGGGATTCTTCGAATTCCGAGTGCGTGCCTGAGATGTGCGCTTCCGTCGATGATATCTTCGTCAATCGATATAGTTTTGCGATTTGGAGATCAAACCTATATGAAAAACCTAAACCTAACCTTTTTCACCGCCCTCGGTACTGTCTGTTTAGTGTTGTTGGCTTGTCAGCCGCAACCGGTCGCGCAGCAACCCAACCAGGAACCGGAACTGAACCCGGAAGATGCCAAGATTGTCAAGCAATTCTTTGACGAGGCATTGACCACGAGAGAGACCTATGGCCTGCTCGAAGAACTTTGTACAGACATTGGCCACCGACTAAGTGGTTCGGAAGGCGCTGCCAAGGCGGTGATCTGGACGGAACAGGTGATGACGGATTACGGGTTTGACAAAGTCTACAAGCAGGATCTGTTTGTGCCCAATTGGAAGCGCGGCGACAAGGAGGCGGCTAGAATTGTAGGCTCCAATGAGGAGTTGTCGGCTCTGGCCCTAGGGATGTCTGTAGCAACACCTGAAGGCGGCCTCACTGCTGAAGTGGTCGAGGTGCAAGACCTGGAAGAGGTAGAGTCCTTGGGACAAGAGGGTATCGAGGGCAAGATCGTCTTCTACAATCGACCCACCGATCAGCGACATATTGCGACGGGAGCGGCCTACGGGGGTGCCGTCGATCAGCGCACGGCTGGACCGTCGGTGGCTGCAAAGTATGGGGCAGTAGGAGTTGTCATACGGTCTGTCGGG
>JBCCXG010000609.1:0-4248 GCA_039191945.1 Bacteroidota bacterium | reverse complement strand
CATTGAAGAATGAGCCATAGGGGCTAACTCTGTACATATCTCTAAGGTTACCGGGGACGGAGCTGTCATCACGAGCGGCAAACTGGGCATTGACGCCCACATTGAACCAATCGTTGACTTTAGCGTCCAGGTTTAGGCGGGACCGCACCGTGGCAAACTGGTCGCCTAATATGATCCCTTCATTATTGGTATAGCCAAGGGACCAAAAGTAGGACAGCCGATCATTTTTGCCGGAGATGCTCAGGTCATACATCTGACGGACGCCGGTCTGCATCACTTCATCGTACCAGTCCACGGTATTGCCCGCCAGGAAGTTTTCCACTTCCGGGTCAAAGAAGTTGAGTCGGGCCAGCCACTCCAGGGTATTATCGTCCTGGGGATTGTCGCTGTAGTTGCGCCATTCCTCTACACTGATGTCGCCCGGCAGCTCCTCTGGATTATGATAGAAAAAGTCTTCCCTGGGCTCAGCCACTCTGAAATAGTCCCTGCGGAAATCTGTGTATTCTCCGGCACTGTAGGGTTTGAAGTCCCTGCTTGGTGTAGCTACTCCCACTTTCGTTGAGAAGTTGATCGTGGGTTTACCATCGGTACCCTTCTTGGTCGTGACGAGCACCACGCCAGAAGCCGCTCTCGATCCGAATACTGCCGCGGAGCTCGCATCTTTCAGGATATCGATCGACTCGATGTCCGCTGGGTTGATGTCCTGTAGGCTACCGTTGTAGATGACCCCGTCTAGCACGATAAGGGGGGCCGTACTGGCATTCAGGGAGTTCCTTCCACGTACTTCTATGGATCCGCCACCTGCTGCACTGGGGTTTTGGTTGGAGTTAAATCCGGCGACCGTTCCATTGAGGTACTCGATGAGACTGGTGGAGGCTTGTTTTTCAAAATCCTCGGCTTCGACTCTCGCGACGGCACCGGTCAAGTCTTTCTTCTTGGCTGTACCATAGCCGATTACGATGATCTCCTCCATCTCGGTATAGTCCAGCTCCATCACCACGTCGATCGTCGTCTGGTTGCCCACGGTGATTTCCTGCGTGGCGTAACCCACGAAGCTAAAAACCAGCGTGGTGCTTGGGTCGGCGCGGATCCTGTAGTTGCCATCGGCATCCGATGTGGTACCTTGGGTAGTCCCTTTGAGGAGAATATTGACACCCGGGATAGCAGAGCCGTCATCGCTGGCCGTAATGTTGCCTGCGACAAACGTATCTTGGTCGTCGATGACCGGTGGGGTCTCGTCCACCACTGCACTTTGAGCATCTGCCCCGGATACAATGTAAATGTTATCATTGATCCGCTTGAACTGAAGCTTGGCGTCATTGGCCAGCACCTGCAGCACATTGAAAAGGTTCTGCTTTCCCTTGGGGAGGTCGACGGGTAGTGACAAGTCCACGTCTGCATCGTTGAACACAAAAGAGAAGCTCGTCTGCCGCTCGATCTTTTGCAGGGCCCTGGCCAGATCTTCTGATGAGGATCTGAGATTCAGCTCGATTTCGTCGAGCTGCTTACTGTTTTGTGCATTGCCGGGGTTTGCTACAAGGATACTTGTAAAAATGGCTTGGATGGTGAAGCATATAAAAACGTACCTTGACATAGCTCTTAGGGTATGTAAGTGTTTTCTGTTCATATTTGTAGTTGGGTTTTTGTGAAAATTCTCATGAATAGCCAAAGGCCTGCAAGGCTTCCCGGGAGCACGCTACCAACGACAACCGGGGAGCCTTTTCGCCTCTATGCTTTTGTTCCCAATGTGCTTTGGGTGTCCGATCAGTCAGGTTGAATCCATACCGTATCTTGTTTTTGTGTGACATTCATTTTCGAAAGGAAGCCAAGTCCTTTGATGACATTTTCCAGAGACTCATCTCTAAAAGTCCCGCTGAATTTTCCATCCACCGAGACATGCTGATCGATGATAAATGTGGCACCGTACCATTTTTCCAGGCTCTGCACCACATCCTCAAAAGTTTGGTCTTTGATCACCAGGGCGTCGTCCTTCCAACCGTACTCTTCGACCGGATCGAAGGACAATCGCGTATGACTGCCGCCCTCCAAGTTGAAAAGGGACAATTCTCCTGGACGGAAGACCTCAGCCTGTGATTGGTCAGCTCGTGAGTCGCTGTAGGTGGAAACTTTGCCAGATGCCACTGCGATACGCACCTGGTCATCCTGCTCGTAGGCGCGGATATTGAAGGTAGTACCCAGGACCTGCGTGACCACTTCCTTACTGAATACCCGGAAGGGGCGTGTCTTATCTCTTTTCACGTCAAAAAATGCCTCTCCCTTCAGAAATACGTCCCTTTGGCTCCGTCCATATTCTTGTGGGTTGTACCAAAAAGTAGTCCCTGAGTTGAGCTTAATGATCGAGCCATCAGGCAGGGTCACCGTGAGCTTTTGCCCGAAAGGTACTTCTCGGATGAGGGGCTTCTCGGGTTCCTCGGCAACGACGGGGGAGGCTTCCGGCTGAAACTCGTAGACCAAGTAGCTTCCCACCAGCAACAATAGAACCGCTGCGGCCATGCCTAGCCAGCGACGGTTCTGGTGCTTGTACTGATGGTGTAGTTTGCTGTGTTTTTTCTGATGGATCTTCTCCAATACCTCCAGATAGTCCCCTGCTTCGGGTCGGTATTGGTGTTTGTAGCCGACGCTTTGGACGATCGTCCGCGCTTCACGGATCAACAAGACTTTGTCCGGATGTTGCTTCAACCAGTTTTCCCAGAAGTGGTCGGAGGACGGGTCCGGGTTGTGGACCCAGCTCACGAAGAACTCATCTGTCAGGAAATCCTCTAATTGAAAATGCTTGTATTCCATGCTTTATGCTGTCGAGCTTACCAGTAAGAGACCCAAAGCCGCGGAGCGTGGACAAAAAAATTTAACTTTTTTGAAGGGGGGCTACTACGCTGAGTTCAAGTGATCAAGAAATAGACGATCCAAATGAGCGAGAACAGCACGGATCGATGCTTTTTCAGGGAGGAGCGAAGAGAGCTGATCGCCCGATAGACGAGCTTACGCGCATGCTCCCGATTGGAAAAACCCATCAGCTCGGTGATCTGGTCGTAGTTGAGCCCCTCATAGTAATAGTAAATCAACACCTCTCGCTGCCTGACCGATAGTTTTGAGAGCGCCCTATCCAGGAGTTGTGTGGTTTGTGAGGTGCGCTCTGAGGTGATCACGTGGGTTTCGGGCGACAGTGCCACGGCAAAAGAAGAGTGTTCATTGCCGAAGGCGGTACGCTTGACCAGTAACCCCCGCCGGATGAGCTTGGTGATTCGGTTCCTTAGGCACTTTTTGAGATAAAAGTTGATGCTATCCACAGATGCCAGTCGTTCCCTTCGTTCCCTTATTTCAATGAATAGGTCCTGCAATAAGTCCTTCACCGCCTCGCGATCGCTGGTAAACTGGCTGGCGTAGTTAAAAAGTAATGCAAAGTAAGTCTCGTAGATGTGCTGGAAGGCGTCCGGATCTCCCTGGCGGAAGGCCATCCAGATGTCCCGCTCCGACCAATCTTCAAATTTATTGGACTGCGGGGACGGTCTGGTATTGGTTGACTCAGCCTTGTGTGAGACGCGCAGGTTCTTCATTAGTGGGTTAGTCGGGTGCTGCTTGCTAGCAGTAGTTATTGAAAGCTAGGGAAAAGGGCCTTAGAATACAAACGTTTGCAACCATAATGGAATACTTGGTAATTTCGGAGCTACCCATCGAAACCTCGTACCGCAATGAAGAAAGCTTCTATCATACAGCCCAAGAAGAACTCCCTGACCCTTTTGACGGCCGCGCTAGTTTTCGCTGCATGCTTCCTCCTTTCGTCATGCACTGAGAAGGTGGAAGGCCTTGACCCTAAGCCCAACATTGTGTTGATCATGGTCGATGACATGGGCTTTTCGGATCTGGGTTGCTATGGGTCGGAGATCAATACGCCCAACCTTGACGAGTTGGCGATGAAGGGCATCCGATTCAACCAGTTTCACAATACATCCAAGTGCTTCCCTTCCAGAGCGTCCCTATTGACCGGCATGTATGCGCAGAAGTGTGGCATGTCCATCACCAATGATAGTATTCGCAATGCAGTTACCATTGGGGAGATCCTGCAAGAAGCGGGGTATCGCACCTTGATGGTAGGGAAGCACCACGGACTGGAAAATATGTACTATCGGGGATTTGACCGGTACTTTGGCCTGCGCGATGGCATGTGCAACTACTTCAATCCTGGCGATCAACGACCGGGCGAGTTGCAGCCAGCCCGAAAGAGCTTTG
>JBCCXG010000608.1:0-4252 GCA_039191945.1 Bacteroidota bacterium | reverse complement strand
GCATGGAGTTATGGGATCCCTTCTTCGTCTCAGCGAGAGACGGTAATACCAGATGGCGGTGCTTTGCATAAGTAGCGGAGACAATTCCCCCTTTTCAAAGGGGGCAAGGGGGATTCTTAAGTTGATCTTCGCAGCGGCACCAGCCCCAATCGCCGCTATAGAGATCCCGGTATTCGGTACCACTGCATCCTAAGGGCAGGTCTCCTAACCGAAACCGGGATGACGGCGGTAGGGGAAGTAAGCGATAAGCTTTTCGATACGTTCTGCAAGGCATATCGAAGTACTTATGAAAGTACATCAGGGATTGGGAGTGTCGCCCTTAATCAACTCCTCCAGTTCATACACTTCTCCGTTCTTAACCACCAGACGGGTTTTGCGTGCGTTACGGATGTCTTCCAGGGGGTTAGCTTCTACGATGACCATATCGGCGAGCTTACCCACTTCGATGGAGCCGAGGTCTTTCTCGGCATTGAGCGCTTTCGCATTGTTGATGGTAGCCGTTCGAAGGACGTCCAGGGGTGACAATCCCGCATCTTGATAGTTTTCGAGCTCTACATGCAGCCCGAAACCTTGCGGAATGATCGGCGAATCGGTACCCGCCACCACCAGGCCATCTTTAGCATGCACATCGGCTACCATCTGGATCACGTTGTGGTACAGTTGGTCGTAAGTGGCTTGATCGCTTTGGATCTGCTCAGCAGAGGCACTGATGCTGGAGAGGTACCTCAGCTCCGTCAGCTCCTGCAACCTCGGATCTTCCATGACACTTGGATCTCTTGCGACTACATATTGATAACCCAAATAGATCGCGGTAGTAGGGGTAAACCACATACCGGAGTGAGCGATGAGATCGGTTACATCCTCATAGGCACGTCGGGTCTCGGAGAGCTTGGCCGAGAAACCTCGTCGGCTGGTACCCCTCACATGCTCCACGCCATCGATATTGAATCCCACCGCGGGATAGAGCTCATGAGAAGTAACAGGTACCCCGATGCGATGAGCACCTGCCACTACACGCTGCTGCAGCACGTCGGGCAGCCTCACGTAGGTCTTGATCAGGTCATAGTCCAGCAGCTCAGCCTTTTTTAGCTCTTGATCCACCTGCTCTTCCGAGGTAGTGGTGGAGCCCCCTCCGTAGAAGATGCGACTGCCATCGATCGGGCTCCCGGTGAAGTAGAGGCGGGGTCCCAGGGCCTTACCGGATTGAAAGGCTTCTCTGCGATTGAGGGCATCATACGGGTCTCCGGCAGGATTTCGAGTGGTGGTGACACCCCACGAGAGCCACGTTCGCCCAAGTTTTTCACCATTTCCACTTCCTTCATGCACATGTATGTCGATCAGCCCAGGCATCACGTAGGCGTCGGAGGCGTCGACCTTTCGGTCGGCTGTCCGGGTGTCGTCGTGCGGTGCGATCTCGACGATCCGATGACCCTCGAGCAGAATGTCCACGTTTTGGCGCAATGTGTCGCTTACCGCATCGATCAATCCGCCAGCATGGATCAAGGTCGTACCCACCGGATGCTCCCGTTCCCAGGTGAGGTCCAGAGGTACTTGAGTGGTGGTCTTATCTTCTACATTGAGGATCTTCAATTCATTAATCGCCATGTAAAGGAGTTGCTTTGAGTCACTGCTCCAGGTGGGTGCATCCGCCAGTTCTTCTGTGAGTTGAGTCGGCTCTCCCGAGGCGTTGCCGTATTCGTCCACGGGCAAGAGCCAGAGTGTGCCCTTGGAGACCAGTGCCATGTGTTTTCCGTCCGGCGACCAAACGGGGCCGTCGTTGCCCCTGACACCAAATGACCAATGCTCAGGAGCCTTTTGGATCCGCTGCCGACCACCCTCTGCCGCAAAGAGCATGATCCGGTTGACGCCTTCACGGTACAGTGAGGAGTAAGGCGACAAAGCGGAAACCGCGATCGTCTTTCCATCGGGGGACCATGTGGGTGTACCCACGCTACTGCCCATCTGCATGCCCAGGGAAATGGTCTCTCCTGTTGCCAAGTCTAGCACCTTCAGCACGCCAATTTTGGGTCCGAAGCTCTGGGTAAACGCAATTGATCCTCCGTCAGGGGACCAATCCATCCCAGATATACTGCTGCCGGTTTCGAGGACTTTCCTGGGAGCTGTACCGTCCGATTTCATGGTCCAAATCCCAAAGGGGCCATCCTGATCTGAGCAGTAAGCAATCTGTGCGCCATCCGGGGACCAGATGGGAAGGATCTGTACGTAGGCGTCATTCGTCAGCTGGCGGGGCTCCCCATTAACACCCTTGATCCAGAGGTCCTGTAGTGCTACAAACACGATGGACTGACCATCCGGAGAAAGGGAAGGGGAGACAATGCCCTTTGCAGGCTGGGGCGTCGGGTCGTCGAAATCCCTGGCCCGCCTGGGAAAAGGTGTTCGGTCCAGCTCTACTTTGACCGAAAAAGGGATGGCTGTTTTGTCCCCCTCCCCGGTCAGGTGGTAGATCTTGCCGGTGCTGCTATAGATGAGCGAGCTGTCTGAGGTCCATGCATGACGAAAAGGGAAAACATCCTCACCCGCCTCCGATAGCTCGATGGCTTCACCGCCGTCTGCGTCCACCTGGTACAAAGCGGCTTTGAGCCCCTCATGCTCGTTGACCAGGAGTTGCTCACCATCTGGCGACCACGAAGCTCCGGACAGCGCGCCACTTGCCGTGTACAGGGACTTGCTTTCTGATGCGCTACCTGTTTGTCTCATCAGCGAATAACTGCCGTTGCGCTGTGATACGTAGGCCAGCTCCTTGCCATCCGGTGACCAGGCGGGCCCGTATTCATTACCGCGTCCGCTGGTGATGGCTTCCAATTTTTCTCCGACGATATTGAGCTTCCAGATGTCGTAAGAGCCATTGCGATCGGATGAGAAAGCCAACTCAGTACCGTCTGGGGACCAATGCGGTTCACGATGGTCGAAGTCGCCTGTGGTCATTTGCTTGAGGTTGGATCCATCGGTATCGACTGTGTAGATGTGCCAGTTCCCATCCCAGTAGGCCTGGAAAGCGATCTTCTTTCCGTCCGGAGACCAGGAGGGTTGCCGCGCATTGCCATAAGGATCAGTAATGGCTTGAGCTTCTCCACCCGAGACGGGCATCAGCCAGATCCGCCCCAGCAGATCATAGGCCAACGTATCGCCATTGGGCGATAGCGCCACTGCCATGTTCGTACCTTCGGTGAGGGTAAGGTCCAATATTTCTTTTTGAGGTTCCTCTGGACTTGATGGACCGCCACATCGGAGGAGTGCCAGACAAAGGAGAAAGAGAGCAAAAGGTCTAAGTAGCATGAAGTTGGTCTGAATCAAAGGAAAAATTAAGGATTTCTGTCCAGCGATTCAAACCACCTTGCCAATGCAGCTCGGTAGAGACCCCGCTCTTTGTTCAGTTTTGGATAACCGTCAGGTAGATCGGCATGCCTATGGTAATGTTGACGGGAAATGTAACTGCCAAGGCCATCGGCAAATAGAGTCCGGGGTTGGCTTGAGGTACAGCCATCTTCATCGCCGCCGGTACGGCAATGTACGAGGCACTGGCTGCGAGTATGCTGAGCAAAAAGCGGTCTCCGGCGTCGTTGGTAATCCATCCTGTGACCCAGGCCACGGTACACCCAAAGATCAAGGGCGCTACGAGGGCAAATAGCACGGGAAACGGTCCATTGCTGATAAAGGCACGGATCTTCCGACCTGAGACGATGCCCATGTCCAGCAAGAAGATAGCCAGAAAGCCCTTGAAGATGTCGTTGGTAAAGGGTTCGATACCTGCCGCCTGTTTGTCGTCGGCGATGAAGCCAATCAGCAAGCTACCCAGAATTAACCATACACTGCCGTTGGTGAATGAATGCGTGATGGCGTGGCGCTTGCGAATCCTTCCCTCTTCCGATCGATTGAATACGGACATCAGCATCAGCCCCATCACGATGGCCGGCGATTCCATCAGCGCCATGACCGCGACCATGTGCCCATGGACTGTCAACTGTTGGACCTCCAGGTAATTCACAGCGGTGACGAAGGTGACGGCACTGACCGAACCATAGGTGGCAGCCACAGCTCCCGCATTGAAGACGCCTAACCGCTTTCTGAGAAGAAAGAAAGTAATGATGGGAATGATAATCGAGGACCCAATGCCAAAGGAGATTGTTGCCAGAGTCTGGCTCGAAAAGCTCTCTCCTGCCAATTCGTGACCTCCTTTGAAGCCGATGGCGAACAAGAGATAGAGGGAAATGAACTTGGAGGACGTTCCCGG
>JBCCXG010000607.1:0-4254 GCA_039191945.1 Bacteroidota bacterium | reverse complement strand
TGGACTTGAGTGATACAATTTTACCCTCAGCGTCGAAGCCCATGGATACATGTGTCTTATGATCCCTGCCATGCGCATCGGTAAGGAAGCTCTCCGATCGTTCCGCCGTCCACTTGATAGGGCGATGGAGTTGGCGAGAAGCCCAGACCACCATCACCTCTTCAATGTAATGGAAGATCTTGCTACCGAACCCTCCTCCCACGTCCGGCGCAATGACGTGTACCTTGTGCTCGGGAATACCCAACACGAATGCCGACATGAGTAATCGGGTCAAATGAGGGTTTTGGGACGTAGTATACAAGGTGTACTTATCACGTGCGTCCTCATAGTGCCCCACCGCTGAGCGGGGCTCGATCGCGTTGGGAATCACCCGCTGGTTGGTCAGGTCAATGGATGTGACGTGGTGCGCACTGGCGAGCGCGGCTTCTACCTCTTCGATCGGATCACCGAGGGCCCAATCGAAGCACTTGTTGTTGGGTGCATCTTCGTGAACGAGTGGAGCACCGTCTTTGACAGCTTCTTCTGCATCAAATACAGCGGGCAGCGTTTCGTAGTCTACCTGCACCATCTCCGCAGCGTCTTTGGCTTGTGCATAGGTTTCCGCTACCACAAACGCGACGCCATCTCCCATATGCTTCACCTTGTCGGCCACAAGGATTGGGTGAGGTGGCTCTTTCATCGTTTCCCCGTTCTTGAAGTTGACCTGCCAACCGCACGGCACGCCATTGACGCCGGCATCGGCAATGTCTTTGCCAGTAAAGATTTTGACCACCCCCGGCATGCCCTCAGCGATGGATGTATCCACGCTGTTGATGTTGGCGTGTGCGTAAGGGCTACGCACAAAGCAGCCATGGGTCATGTTGGGTAGTTTGATATCGTCAGTGTACCGGCCCTTCCCGGTAATGAATCTCTTGTCCTCGACGCGTTTTACTGATTTTCCTATATAGCTCATACTCTGTCTTCTTTTTGATAATGCTCCACTTACCCGTTCATTTTATCAGCTGCGTATTGCACCGCTTTCACAATGTTGTGATAACCAGTGCATCGACAATAATTGCCCTCGATGGATTCTCGGATTTCTTGTTCGGATGGATTGCTGTTTCGAGATAATAAGTCCGCGGTAGTCATGATCATACCGGGGGTACAGAATCCACACTGCAAGCCGTGTTCCTCTTTGAAGCCTTCCTGCAGTGGATGAAGACTACCATTGCTCATCCCTTCGATGGTCATGACAGACTCGCCATCTGTTTGCGCCGCAAGGAGTGTGCATGATTTCACGGCTTTCCCGTTCAACAGTACTGTACAAGCCCCACATCCGCTTGTATCGCATCCGACATGCGTGCCGGTCAAATTGAGTTCCTCCCTGAGGAAGTTGACAAGCAGCTGTCGGTCTTCAATCTCCCTTTCCACCACAGTGCCGTTCACAGTGAGTTTGATGTTCATAATTTTCTCTTTGATTTGATAAATTCCTAATTCAGGACACCTCGGGTCGCCCTACCTTAGGCATAAGAGAAAAATTATGGAATTTTATTCTAATTCTATCAAGTCCAGGCGAATTAAATTGGTAAACCCCACCCCTTTCCTTGTATGAGTACTTCTACGCGACCCTACCTCGTCTTTGATGCCTATGGCACCCTGTTGAAAGTCAACGCTAAGTTGCCCAATATGACACCCGAACAGGAAGTGCTGTCCGCGAAAATCCAAGAGCTTTGGCGGGTCAAGCAGCTACAGTATACGTGGCTGCTCAGCCTAATGAACCGGTGGATGGATTTCAACCAGGTGACGCGCAATGCATTGGACTACGCATTGGACCACTATAGTGTAGATGATGATGATCTAAAAAAGAGGATCTTAGGCATCTTTGACCATCCAGTCGCTTTTGATGACGCACAGGCATTCCTTCGTCAAGCCCAATCTTCCAACCTCACTACAGCAATCCTTTCCAATGGTGAGCCCTCCAAACTGAAAGAGAGTGTTGAGATCGCAGGTATCGATGCCCACCTGGATCAGATCTTATCTGCTAGTCAGGTCGAGACTTTCAAACCGTCGCCGAAGGTTTACCATTTGGTACTTGACCATTTTCAATGTGAAGCGCGAGAGGTTCGTTTCTTTTCGTCCAACCCCTGGGACATCGCCGGAGCGAAATCCTTTGGGTTTACGACGATTTGGCTGAATCGTCAAGATGTCCCTTTCGAGCAACTGGGAGTAGCACCGGATTATACCTACGGCTCGTTTGCAGACTTCCAGGTCAATGACATCATTTAGCCACTTTCGGTTGCCATTGCATGATGAGTAGCCCCGAGACAATCAGCAGGAAGCTAAAAAAGTGAAACAGATAGAGTGAATTGCCGAAAGGCACCGCGAAAATGGCCACCAGTAGCGGTACGGCATTGAGAAAGATGGCGCCTCTTGCAGGTCCAATTTTGGCAATCCCCAGGTTCCAGGCATAGTACGCGAGGGCCGTCCCAGGTAGTCCCATGGTGACGGCAGCCCACCAAAACCTACCCGGCAACTGGAGAGGGTGATGCCACTCTTCAAAGAGAACAAGGATCACGAAGCCGAGGAGGCAAAACGCATTGGTGAGCAGGGTAAAGGCCTTGCTTCCCAGTGTGGCGGAGTGTCTTCGGATCCAGATGTTTTGCAGGGCAAACATGAGTGATGCCGCCAGAAAGTAAAGGTCTCCGGCTTCGAACCGGATGGCCAGGATCTGCGACAACTCTCCCATAGTCAAAAGAAATACCACACCAAGAAGCGCAATGACAATACCCAGCAGGTCCTTGCCTTTTATTTTGTGGCCCTGGAAGATCGCTGCCAAGATTACCGTCATGGCAGGATTCAAGGCCAGGATCAGGGCACCATTGAGGGCGGAGGTTTCCTTGAGCCCCTGCATAAAAAAGAAGATGAAACCAAAAAGCCCAACCAACCCCACAAGTACGGCACCCCAGATGTTTTGGCGAATCACACGGAGCGAAGGCAGAGAACCACCCACCAGTACCGCGAGACTAATTGCGGCGATCAAGAACCGCCAAAAGGCAGCTGCGGCTGGAGAGACATACTCCATCATCACCTGACCCAAGTGAAAATTGAGGGCCCAGAACACGATGGCCAAAAAGAGGTAAAGGATACTGTTCAATGTTGTAGCTCGCTTTTTGAGCCCGAAACCTGCGGGCCTGACGAATGCGTGGCCAAAGGTGCAGGAAAAGGATTAACCATTCGCCGTTTTGAGGAGGTCTTTTTCACCCAACAACGCCCCAGTCAGTATTCTTTCCAATTTACTTGACAAATGTATATATAATATTTACTTTGCATTTGTTAAGTAAATAGAAGTACCTATGAAATTACCAGCAGTTGGTGAATTTGAGGAATTGGTTTTACTCACAGTTGCGGGGCAGCACGATCAAGCTTACGGCGTCTCCATACAACAGAGCCTGATGAAACATTTGAAGCGTGATGTCAACATTGCGAGTATTCATATTGTACTCAAACGCCTAACTGATAAAGGCATGGTCCAGTCTCGCTACGGCGGCATTACGGCTGAGCGCGGTGGTCGCCGAAAGAAGTACTACGTCATCACCGCTTTCGGAAAGCAGGTATTAGATGAACAGTATGACGTGCGAACCAGCATGTATCGACAAATTCCAAACATCTCCTTCGGCTCATGAAGCGGCCTCCCCACCGAGCCCTTCGCTTCCTCAGATGGTTCTGCAAGGAGGATTATCTCGAGGAGGTGGAAGGAGACGTGCTCGAGATCTACGATGAGCAATGCAAGACCTCACCTCGAAAGGCGCGTTGGGGGCTGCTATGGAATGTGCTGAGACATTTTCACCCGGTATTTATGAAAAAGCCGACCACTCCCTGGAATATAACCTCCCTCGGCATGTTGCACAACTACTTCAAAGTCGCCTGGCGCAGCGCACAGAAGCAGTGGCTGTATGCCACCATCAATCTGGGCGGACTAGCTCTGGGTTTGACATGCTTCATACTCGTGCTCATTTACCTAAAGCATGAAAACTCTTATGATCGCTTCCTTCAGAATAGTAGTCAAGTATACCGAGTATACCAGAAGCAACTAGGCAATGAACACATGGGCACTGATCTTTTTGCGGTCACACCCTATCGGTTGGCCCCTGCCATGACAGCAGAATATCCTGAAGTGGTACAGGCTACCTCAGTCCGAGAAGAGAATGCCTTGCTGGCACAGGATGGCAAGTCATTCCTCGAAAGTGGTTATATGGCCGATAGCCATTTTTTCAG
>JBCCXG010000606.1:0-4255 GCA_039191945.1 Bacteroidota bacterium | reverse complement strand
GCTCGTCACCGAAGACTCTTCCACAGCCTTCTGCATGCATAGTAAGACTCTCGGTACCGGTAATAGGCGAGAAAGAGCAACGAGTCGTCTCTAGCGTTCTCAGTCAGTACATTGTTGATCCGATGACCCATGAGCTTGATCCATTTGCGGCTTCGTCTGCCATCGACCCAATCGATCAGTGCGCCTACATCGATGCTATCTCCGGGATACCCTTCATTCCATAGCCGCTTGTTGATGATTTTACTCGCCGCACCCGCCGTGGGGATGACCAGCTCAACCTTGGACGCTTTTTCCAACACTTCTGGCCACCAGTCTTCAATCTGCCCATACGCGTTCCGAATTGGCGTCTTTATGTACTCATCAATCGGCCCAAAAAGCTTCTCTGCTACCTGTTGATCGACGCCCCCAACAAAAAGCTTTTTCTTGGGTCTGATAAATGCATCGAAAAATGCAATGAACTTTTGGGGGTAGAACAATGCGAAGTACGGAAAGGTAAAGTGGTGTTCGAATGTCCATACTCGGTTAGGTGAATAGGTTTGGGATAAGAAATCAGCCATCTCGTCATTATCCGGATACCAGGTAAAGAGGCCGTTGGTCATCCCAGGGTCCAGATCATAATTGACACACATGGCCTTGACAAAACCGGGATCGTCAATCAGAATAGACTCCTCCATCTCCCTCCGGATCAACTCATTGAATGTGTGATTACGATAGCTCTTACCCATGAGCAAATACACGTCACCATCTCCATACCTGGTATAAAAAGTGCGTTGACCTGATGCCAGCCGATGGGACAACAGATCGAAGGTATCAAAGGTGCTTTTGGTATGAATGGGCATTACTTCCCCTCCAAAAGGCGATGGCGTGCTTCACTATCGTTTTCATCGCATACCAGTAAAAAGTCCTTTCGAAAATCGCCTTCCGCATGAGTGCGTTTGGTCATGCATACGGTCCGCTCTGAGTAATCGATACCGATGACCTCTTTGTAGGGAAAGTCACGGGCTAGCTTCCAGATTAGTCGTCCGTAGCCCCGGTTTATGTCGATGATATTGTCAGCTTCGAGAGGCCCTATCTGGTCGACTATCCACCTGAGTGAACTAGCATACTGTAGACCATACTGGGTGAAATACGAAGTTTTGAGCCCCGCTCGGAACTGAGCCAAGTGATGATAAGGGAAGTCAAACTGACGATCTTGTGCTATCTGCTCGTCCTGCATGACTTCCCTGTCTGGATTGGTCCTTAATATCTGTAGTGCTCCGGCTTGAAAGGTCCTTTGACCTCTACACCGATGTACTGGGCCTGATCATCGGTGAGATTATCCAACTCCACCCCGATCTTCGCCAAGTGCAAGGCGGCAACTTTCTCATCCAAATGCTTTGGAAGCGTGTACACCGCATTGTCGTATTGGTCCGAGTTGTGCCACAGCTCAATCTGCGCCAACGTCTGGTTGGAGAACGAATTGGACATCACGAAAGACGGGTGGCCCGTCGCAACTCCCAAATTCACCAACCGGCCCTCAGCCAAAATTATGATGTCATTACCTTCTATATTATAAAGGTCCACTTGCGGTTTGATCTCCACTTTGGTGTGTCCGTAGCTACCGTTGATCCAAGCCATGTCGATCTCGTTGTCAAAGTGACCAATGTTGCAGACAATCGTTTTGTCCTTCATCAATCGGAAGTGCTCCTCGGTGATGATGTCTTTGTTCCCCGTCGCTGTCACGATAATGTCGGCACGAGGTACAGCATTTGTCATCTTTTTGACCTCAAACCCATCCATAGCAGCCTGCAAGGCACAGATGGGGTCAATCTCGGTGACGATCACGCGAACTCCAGCACCCTGGAGGGAAGCCGCAGACCCTTTTCCAACATCGCCATATCCCGCTACTACTGCGACTTTGCCAGCGAGCATGATGTCGGTACCTCGTCGAATCGCATCGACAAGTGACTCCTTGCACCCGTACTTGTTATCAAACTTCGACTTGGTTACCGAATCATTGACGTTGATCGCTGGCATAGGTAGCTTGCCATTCTTCACTCGCTCGTACAACCGAAGTACACCTGTTGTGGTCTCTTCAGAAAGTCCCTTGATACCGTCAACCAACTCCGGAAACCTATCCAATACCATATTCGTAAGGTCTCCGCCATCGTCAAGGATCATGTTTAGTGGCTTCCCGTCGGGAAAAGCAAAGAGCGTCTGCTCTATACACCAATCAAATTCCTCCTCGTTCATACCTTTCCAAGCGTAAACGGGTACACCTGCTTTTGCAATTGCGGCGGCGGCATGATCCTGTGTGGAGAAGATGTTGCACGATGACCAGGACACCTCGGCACCGAGCGCCGTCAATGTCTCAATCAACACAGCAGTCTGTACCGTCATGTGCAGACAACCCGCAATTCGCGCACCTGCCAAAGGCTTGGACGAGCCATACTCCTCGCGCAAAGCCATGAGACCAGGCATCTCAGCCTCAGCCAGTTCTATCTCTTTTCGTCCCCAGTCAGCCAGGGCAATGTCTTTGACTTTGAAATTTTCTTTTGCTTCGATCATTATCCTAATAAAATTTCGGAGTGCAAAGCTAACAAAAAGGGCTTCATACCATGAACTTAATCTGTTGAATATCAAATGTCTGTTTGCCGTCGTCTTTGGCAATAATCAATCGGCCAAAATCGTCGATACCCGCAATCTCACCTTCAAACAATTCTCCTGATTCAGTTATTTGGTATTGATGTGGCTCATTTAACCATCTCATGCGTTCCAGGTAGGCCTGCCGAAGTTCGTTTTGAGCGGCATTGTCGAGCAATTCCAAGTTTTGCTCCAAGCTCAATGCAAAAGATTCGAGCAACTCCCAACGGTCAATGGGGTAATTCTCCGCATCAAGGCTCGTGGCATTAGCGACACCAAATGACCTTTGGTGGACATTGAGCCCTACACCAATCACTACGTGCTCGACAGACTTCCCTGATAGCTGGGCTTCGATCAGTATACCAGCGAGTTTCTTACCGGTGAGGTAGATGTCGTTGGGCCACTTGATCTCTAACTTACTGATATTTGCATGATACTCCTCGATGGCTCGCACTACGGAAAGTGAGGTGAGAAGATTGATCAAGTATTGCGCTTTGGCCTCCAGGCGACGGGGGCGTATGTAGACCGAGAAAAGCAGGTTCTCCGCAGCCCTACTTTGCCATTGATTTCCGCGCTGACCTTTTCCGGCTGACTGAAAGTCAGTGAATACGATCGTACCTGGCTTGACCTTTCTATCCTTGACGTATTGTGACAGGAGGCTATTCGTGGAGTGACAATCTGGCAGGTATATGATGTTTTTTCCGACAAACGACGTTTTGGCAAAGAATTTATGCAAATGGAATTGTGTAGTTTTATATCTAAATTATGACAATGAATGACAAAACCAATTGAGGAAGCCGTAGATTCCAAAAGCCTCTGCGACTTGGTTGTAGAGGGTATGACGGAGAAAAAAGCTTCTGAGATTGTGGTCATGGATCTCACGGCGGTCAAACATGCAGTAGCCGATTTCTTTATTATTTGCTCAGGGACTTCAGACACACAGATTGATGCTATTGCTGATTCCATTGAAGAGCACGTTCGCAAACTTTCGTCAGAGAAGCCCTGGAGAAAAGAAGGCCAAGCCAATCGAGAATGGATACTTATTGATTATGTAAACGTGGTGGCTCATGTCTTCAACATCGAAAAGCGTGCTTTCTACGCCCTGGAAGAATTGTGGGGCGACGCGAAGATTGAGACCATTGATTCCCAGAACTAATTGAACTAAACCGCGTTCTTTAAAAGATATTTTATTTTGAAATCAAAGTAGATGGCAGATAAACCAAGACAGAAAAAGAACTTTATGGGGGGACCAGGGAGGAGCAACTACCAGGTGTGGGTGATTGTCGTCCTGATAGCTTCAGTGCTTGGATTTACCTATTTGAGCAACAGCAACTCCGCTAAGGAGATCACGGACAAACAGTTTGAAGAAATGTTGTTGCGAAACGACGTTCAGTTTGTGCTGTTGATCAAAAACAAGGATATGGTCGAAGTGACCTTGAAAGAGGAAGCGCTCCAAAATGCGAAATACCGCATTGACCTGGAAAACACCAATCCATTCAACAACCAAGCAGGCCCGCATTATAAGTTTAGGATTGTTGATACCAAGATCTTCGTCGATAATTTCAATCGGATACAGGAACAGCTGCCTGAGGAGCAACGAATTGGTTATAAAGTAGAAGAGAGATCCGATTTT
>JBCCXG010000605.1:0-4265 GCA_039191945.1 Bacteroidota bacterium | reverse complement strand
CGGGACCCTTTCTCTTTACGCTTATTTTGGCTCGTCTTACGAACAAGGCCCATGCTTCATGGAAGATCGCTTCGCTTCGGATGAGCTCCGAACCTCGCGAAGACGGATTTGGGCTGCATTACCTTTATCGCTGACCTTTCATGGGCCGTCATTGCGAATGAAATGAAGCAATCTTCCATCTTCCTCACCGCAGCAGGTGTTGTCACCTGCGGCCATTAGAGCCTCGGACCATCATAACGTTTGGTACACCTCGCTCATTTATAAATTCGTCATTTTTTCAAGGGCTTTCCATCATTTTCTCTGACCCGCTCGGCGTTTGATTCCTTGTAGAGTTTCATAGGTAGTTTCATTCATAGGTAGTTTCATTGAGTTTTGGTTGTTAAAAGGGTTCTGCGGGACCCTTTTTCTTTACGCTTATTTTGGCTCGTTTTACGAAAAAGGCCCATGCTTCATGGAAGATCGCTTCGCTTCGGACGAGGCCCGAACCTCGCGAAGACGAATCCTGACTACATTACCTTTCACGCTGCACCATCACGAACCGTTATTGCGAATGAAATGAAGCAATCATCCGTCTTCCTAACCGCTGCGGGTGCAGTCACCTGCAGCGATTAGGCCTTCCCAAAAGGCCATGAGCCGAAAGCTCAGACTAGACATGCCTGGAGTTTGGGGCTGCGGGGTCGACGGCTGGGCTCGGCGCGAGGAGGGTAGGTGCGCTGGGTACTAGCGGTGGCCCGTGCGCCACCCAACCTATTTTTTCGAAGTGTACCGCAAGTCGGTATCGATCATGTAGCGATGTTCACCGGCGATGTTGGCATTGCGCACCAGCTTGCCCCGCCACCAGCGATCGGACTCATGCTTGCCCACAAGCGGCTGATTATTGACGTGTGATTCGGCCTGATCATTGGGGACCAGCGACAAATCAGTGAAGTATACCCCAAAGGGCCTGGGGTCACCGTCGTTGGCATTCCAGACCCCCAACTTGATCATGAGCCGATCGATCCCTAGCGCTCCGTAGGCCCGGTCGGATGCATGGGCGGCCAGGTCGGAAGCGATGGAAATCGATACGTCGTTCCAGCCTCGCGGTTGTCCGGGTAGGTGGATATGGGTCCGCTCAACACCTCTGGATTCCTGGCGACCGCCAAGATTGGCCCACACAGGATTGATGCTGTAGATCAGGTTGAACTGCCGCGTACGTCCCGCATTGCCGGCGATCCATACGTAGGCCCCCGTCCAATCATCCAACGCTGACCCCTCTTCGATGCGTTAGCGGAGGCGCAGCACCGGGGAGTCACTCGGTCGTACTTTGACCGTTTGAAACACCTTGTTGATGTCCTGCGGCAGGCGATCTTGTCCCGGCGCTACGTGGCCGCGCCTTCGGTTGAAGAGGTACAAAGCAGGACGGCCTTCCACCGGCCTCGGCTGGCAAACGTTGGCAGGGTCTTCATCCTCTACGTACATAAACCTTTGGTGCCAATGCTCGAGTCCATTCGCGAAGCTGCCGTTTTGCAGGCTGTCCTGCACTAGCAGCTCCCAGTCTTCTCCTAACCACAGCGGGTAGCGCTTCTGGTCGAACGTGCGGAAGGTGGGAGGGTAGGCATACTCTTCCTCGGTGACGGTCTTGACCGTGATCCGCGCGTCTTTGTCGTCGATCTCTACGATCGCGATGCCCTGAGAGGGGCCACCGTGGAAATCTTCCTCGCCAAACGCCCTGGGACGGTAGCCGGCGGCGGGTAGATTGATGAATCGAATACCTTCCATCTCTACCGCCGTCTTGAAGGAAGCCCTGACGGGGATGTGCACATGTCCGCTGAGTACATATTTGACGTTGCCCTGTCGGGCGAAGATGCGTAGGAGCTCGCGCTTCACAAACACGGACTCTGCGTAGTCGATCAAGGGTACGATGCCGATCGGATGGATGGGCACGTGCTGGAAGATCATGGTCGGACGGTCCTTGTGCTTCTCCAGGTCCCGCTCCAGCCAATCGAAGTAATGGGTGTGCGACTCCCAGAATCCCGGCCGCAGTGGATCCGGCCAGACCACGAAGTGCCATTGGCCCAGGTTGAAGGAGTAGAGCAACAGCTCCAGGCCATTGACAGCCTTTTGGGCGGCGAAGTAGTTGTCGAAAGCCTGCATATTGTATCCCGGGCCAAAAGTGGAGCGCAGGGCGGTCTCGTGGTTGCCAATCCCGTAAAGCAGCGGGGTCTGGCACTTTTGCAGGAAGGTATTCATCTGCTCGAAGTCCTCCGCGGCTCCCCAGTCGTCGGTGATGTCCCCGATGACTATGGTAAACGCTGGGTTTACGTTGATCTTCTGCACGAGGCTCACGCTCTCTTCGATGAAGGCATTGTGGATCCGCATGCGGGTCTTGAGGATGTCCTTGCCTTCGAAGGGATCACCGCCCTGTGGGTCCGCCATCGCCACGAAGGTGAAGCTGTTTTCGTTCGGAATGCTGAGGTCCTCGGGATCGAGGGTGCCGATTTCATGGTAAAAGAGTAGATGGCTACGCCATTGTAAACCAGAGAACACACCATTGAGCTCTTCGGCCTTCAGTAGCTCACCTAGCGTAAAGCGAATATCACCTTCGCCGGCACGGAACGAAAGCAACGTCCCCTCGGAGGCATCCGCCAACCAGATCGTAATCACCTGTTCTTCGCCGTTGGTCGGTGAGAGGGTGTACGTGTCGTTGGTCACGTCGATGTACCCAAAGACCCTTGCGCGAGCTAGCTTGCCCTTTTTGATCGATAGACGCCCCGCAACCTCTTGTCTAGCATGCGGATCGACACAGGTGAATCCAATACGGAGTGCTATAAGGCCCTCATCATTGCGAGCCGCATCAATAGATTCCGTTTTGGGATAGGCGTAGGACGCAATGGAAGGGGAGTCTGGGCTACGCCAGCTGCTGGTCGCTCCAATCATAGTCGCTCCCGCACCTGCTCGACGGAGAAATTTTCGTCGTTTCATGTCAACAATGTAGCACATCGGCCGACCACGACAATCCGGTACCTTGGGGGCTGGGAGGTTGGTTGTTTTCGAAAGGGTGGCGTGTACAGACGAAGCGAGCTGTTTCTCCATTTAGCACCATGGCTTATCCAACTTTATGTAAAATGAATCGACCGTAACCGTGAGAGGTCACCGGGGTCGGCTCCTAAGGTATTTTGTTCTTTCCATGGACTAGGCACCGATTTGGGATGCTGTGTTCGCGGGTCCGAGATGATTGAATGCAGATTACTTCCAGTCCAGCGGCGGTTTTTCTTGCTGATTAATTCTACCCGAAAATCACCAAGATTTCATGTAATTTAGAATTGTCGCCAACTCAGCAACCGTGCCTTGTTATTTTATGCGGAGAGATCACTTTCGTGTGACCTCACGCCTCGTCTTTAGTCTCGTCCTCTTAGCGTCCCTTTGTGCGTCCCACATTGCCCACGCTCAGGTAGATTACAACTTTCATCGGCTGACCGTTGATCATGGCCTTACTCACAACACGGTCTATGCCCTGCACCAGGATCGGTACGGTTACCTCTGGATTGGCACTGGTCGCGGTTTGCACCGGTACTCTGGCAGTACTTTGAAGACCTTTCAGCATGATCGAAAGGATCCGAAGAGCCTTGGACCTGGATTTGTGCGGACGATCTTCGAAGATAGCCGAGGCCGGCTTTGGGTAGGCACCGAGGGCGGAGGGGTTTCCATCTACGAGCACGGCACCTTTGAGCGCTATGAGGCTGATAGCACGGAGGGATCACTTTCTCATGGGTTCGTAGAAGATATCATTGAGCTGCCGGATGGCACGATTTGCCTCGCGACTTGGGGAGGGGGAATCAATTTCTTTCGCGATGGGCAATTTACCCAACTCCGTCACGATCCCAACGACGCTGGCAGTCTGCCGAGTGATGATATCGTGGACGTCATGTACGATGATGAGACGGGGATCCTCTGGGTTGGTACTTGGGACAAAGGTCTATGTGCCCTAAAGGATAGCACGGTGACTCGATACTTTCAAGATCCGGAGGGATTTAACAGCATCCAACCGAGGACCTTGGCCAGGACGGTAGATGGCGCTATCTGGATTGGCACCTGGGGTGATGGCCTCTACCGGTTCCAAAATGGAGCGTTCGAACGCTTTGATTTTGGGAAGGGTCGTGACAATCCGGTGGAAGAAAACAAGATTTTGAGCCTCTCATCGAAACCAGATGGCGGCCTGTGGATTGGCAGTTTCGGAGGCGGTGTGAAGTACTACGATGGGGAAAGCTTTCGGCGATTCTATAGCT
>JBCCXG010000604.1:0-4266 GCA_039191945.1 Bacteroidota bacterium | reverse complement strand
CGGTCCAGCTAATGGTCCCTCCTCTTCGAAGCTGAAACTCCTTGTTGATCCCTGGAACCGTGAAGTTATAGGCCCCACTGATGATTTCCAGTCCCCCATTGACGGAAAGCTCTCCACTTTTATTGAGTTGCACCTGAAGCGCACCTTGGGTTCTGCCCCTAATGATATCGCCTTTTTGCGCATCAAAGATCAACTCGGCATAGGCATCGGGGGTGACGTTGAGATCCAAGTCGATCGTAACTCCCGCATCTCGGAATGGCGTGCTGGAAACTTCTCCCTCTTGTGCCCGAGGGTCAATAAATAGGATATAGTCCTCCTGGTAGGCATTGCCTGTAGACTCCAATGGAAAAAACACCCTCGTATTTCCCACGGTGGTGACTTCTCCACCCAGCGCCAAATTGCTAGTGGCTCCAGATACCCGGAGGTCCCCCGTCCCGAAGATGCGCCCATAGTACAGGTCATTGTCCTTGGCCGATGTATTGAGCAGTCTCATCCCTTCAAACGAAAGCAAAAAGTCTACCTGGACGTTCGTGAGGTTGTCGTGATAGATGCTACCAAAGAGCTTCCCTTTTCCATTGACGTCGTCCTTGATGTTCAAACCCCGAAAAGCCACTTCGTAGGAATCAAAAGACAACGGACCTTCGATTTTATAGGAGGTATTGGTAAAGTTGAGTCGGAGGTTACCGTCGTTGATCACGCCATCACCAAAGAATGTTGGGGCCGTCATTTGCCCTCCTACGTTTACCTCACCAGAGACCGAACCGGAGATATCACTAAAAGTCTCCTCCAGAAAGGGCTGGATCAGGGCGATATTGGCCTGGTCGAAGTCAATGTCCATGCTCACCTGGTCGTACTCTTCGTAGGGATAGAGGTATCCCGTAAGGTCGATGGTTTTGACTCCCTCCCGCGTGAGATTGAGATCCAGAAAAATCTTCTCCTGCTCTGCATCAAAGGAAGTCTCTCCGAACAAATCTCCGGCCTGCAGACCTTCAATCATCAAGTCAGAGATGGCGAGTTTGCCATCAAGCCTCAGATCTTCGCGCCCGATGCGACCAAACTCCCCCTGTAACGACATCCTTCCCTCTACCTTTTTCCTAAAAAATGGATTGAGATTAAATAGATCAAAATTTTCCACGCCAAATGCCAACGATGAGAGCGAGTCGAAAGCATACTGGCCAGCGAGGTAGAGCAGTTGATCACCACTCACGACTTCCAGGTCATGAAGTGTCATGTAATCATTGACCCAACTGATATAGTTGTCTCGGTCAAAACGCCAAGTATTTCCATCCACAACTATGTCGGAGGGCATGATCTTGAAGATGATCGAATCTTTCAAATAGCGCACCTGATTGTTGAGTACCAATCGGTTCTTGAGCGAAGGTTGATCTATCTTCAGCTGGGAGTCAATGGTATTGTTGAACCAAACCCATTCCAAAAAAAGGTCAGCACTAGGATCGGTTCGGTCCCAGGTTTGCCGTGCCGAGCTCATTTGTATGAGTGCGAGGACGTCCGTAGAGGCCAAGTCCCGAGAGGCACTCACCTCCAATGTATTGGTCGCGAAAGAGTCAGGCCCCAACTGTAAGGAATCAGCCTCAGCAAAGAAGGATAGGTTGATGTTCTTCCTCCTACTAAATTCTGCTTGTACTACTGCGTCCTCCGAAACGTGCAACGGCAACCCCAGCAACTCCAAGTATGGATTTACATCCATCAGCTCCAGATCAAGTTGCCAACTGTACCTTGTGGTGGTATCGTGGTTGATTGACTCATCGCTCAATTGTAAATCTTCCCGATCGGTGGTGAGTAACAAATAATAAGATTCGATGATCGCAGGAAGGTCTTCCAGTAAAGCACTCGGTAAAAATGAACCTTCCAACTTTGCCAGAAAGTCTGGAGTACTGACCGCATATATTTTCTTACCCTCAATTGCAGAGGCCTCTACATTCAAAAACGACAAACGTTCTCGACCTCTTTCATTCGCAATCTCAAGATTCTGCAGCCGGAGCTGCCCGCCAGCTTCATCAATGCTCAGATCCTCGATCTCGCCCACGATTGCGCCGCCGATATCCAATCGCTCGCTCACAAAGTTCAATTCTTGAAGATGGAGGGTATCAAACTCGATATCCAAGTCGAGTTTTGCGGGCCCTGCAAGTGCAATGTCTGCCCTACCCCCTACCCAGCAGTGAGGATCAAATACCTGGAAGGTTCCGTCGAAAAACCGATCCTTGAATTGACCCTTGGCAATGAGGCTGTCGTAAGCGTAATCATTGTAAACCAATTCGCTGAACTTCACATCCATGTCCAGATCAATATTTTCCTTGGTGATCCCAGACCCTTGCACTTCGGCCACCAGGCTAACTGACCCCAGTTGATCTTCGCCCACAACTCGCCCCAAATCGAAACCATCTAGCTGTAAGCCACCGGTGTAACGTGCATCTTTGACCGATCCAGGGACCTTTACATTGATGTCACTGTTGATCGTTCCGTATGCTGTCTTAAATTCGGCGGCAGCAACAAAATCCTTGAAGAAACCCACAAAGTCTCCGGCGAAAGTGATGCCACCACCTCCGTAATCAAAATCTCCTAACAGGTTTGGCAAGTCATCTTTGTTCAAGATTCCGTTGCTGATTTGCAGGTCTGCGAAGGTCTCATTTGCGTCTGGCAGTCCGAAAATAATCCCGCTTCCCGCCAGCATGGTCCCCGAACTGACACCTACCTCAAAGGCTTCCAGGCTTAACCGCGATAGCACACCACTGGCCTTGGCACTGATCATAAGCGTGGTATCCATTGAGGGGAGTCTTGCAAAGTGCCTCAGGTCCAGTAGCGAGAGGGTTGATGCTTCCAAGTCAAGGTCCAGCTGAACACTATCGGAGAACTGGGAAAGATTACCGTAGTGATTGAATGACAACGCCACCGAATCACCAATGTGACTTGCGGGTGTGCGAAGATCCAATTTGCTCAATGTCAGGTGCTTATCGTCGAGATAAAGCTCTGTTTTGAGATCCTCGACCTGCAGGTCGGTTGTTGCATGATCTGCCTTCAGTGACAGCACAGAGGCATTCAAAACGCTTCCTTTTAGAGAAAGATCATTGACGATCATCTCTTGAATCTCGAGGGTCAGATCGTTGAAGTCGAAAAGGCTGTCTTCTCTTGGTGGCACATTCAGGTTGCGGTTGACAAACCGGGTGGACAATAGCTCCACATTCCCAATTCTAATCTCCTGGCTCTCCGTCTTCTTCTTTTGCGTTGCTTTCTTCCCTGAGAGTCGATCTAAAAAGGTCTTTAGATTGATAGAAGTCGCCCCCGGGTAGCGGACGAGATTCAATGCCGCTCCCTGCACCACGATATCATCAAAAAACAACGTCTGGCCATTGAACAGTCCGAAAAGGTCGAAATTGACCTCCACCTGCTCAGCTTTGAGCATCGTGCTGTCCGTCAGGTCATATAAATGGACATCACTCGCGACGACTTGATCCAGCCATGAGATGTGAATCTGACCTAATTCAATGCGATGGTCGGTGCGTCCGGAAATCTCCGTCACAACCTTCTGAGCAAGGAACTCTTTGACGAAGGGAGTTTGTAGTAATAGGAAAATCAAGGTCAAAACAAGACCAAGACCAATAAAAGTCCAGAGAAGCGCAGTGTAGACCTGCTTTAGTAAGCGTTTTATAGACAAATTTGCTCCCACCTCTCTCAATCTTCTATGATGAGCACGACGATACTTGGGATAGAATCCTCATGCGATGAAACCTCAGCGGCCATTTGTCAAAACGGCAAAGTTCTGAATAATATTATCGCCACCCAAACTATTCACGAGCAATTTGGTGGTGTGGTTCCCGAGCTAGCCAGTAGGGCGCATCAAAAAAACATCATTCCGGTTGTTCATCAAGCACTTATGGGAGCAGGTGTATCCTTGCAGGAGGTCTCAGCTGTGGCCTACACCAGGGGTCCGGGCCTGCTGGGCGCCCTGCTAGTCGGCGCTTCATTTGGCAAGTCTCTCGGCATGTCTTTGGGGGTCCCAGTGATAGGTATAAATCACATGAGGGCTCACGTGCTGGCACACTTTATCGAGGATCCAAGGCCTTCCTTTCCCTTTCTCTGCTTGACGATCAGCGGTGGTCATACGCAGATCGTCAAAGTCAATGATTACTACGATCTCGAAGTCATCGGGCAGACCGTCGATGATGCAGTGGGTGAGGCCTTTGACAAAGGGGCGAAGCTACTCGGGTTGCCATACCCTGGAGGGCCCCAAATCGATCGGCACGCGCT
>JBCCXG010000603.1:0-4268 GCA_039191945.1 Bacteroidota bacterium | reverse complement strand
TCTTCAACTCCTCAACCCACCGAAGGCGAATCAACCTCTCAACTAAGAGATGGCCAGAAGCTGAGCCGCCATACTAGGTAGGACGGTGTGTAAAGGCCAGCGGGACCGACGAATGGTGGCAGCGCGAGGGAGGCAGTGCGATGGCACGTGGGAAGGAGGTGCGATAAAAAAAGATAAAAAATATGAGGACAGGGTGAGGGTAAATTCGGAGTAAGGCTCCATGGAGGTGAAAGTTTGAAATAAAAACTCACAATCATGAAGTCAAAATTCATAATAGGACTGATCGCGCTAGGCGCGGGATTTTTCGCAACAGCACAAGAAGTCAGGGATCCCGAAGTGAAGGAGAGACCTGCACAGGTATCACTTGTCTTCCCCATTGGTACCAATGGGCTCGACGCGGGCAACTACATCAACAATGCCTCCTTCAATCTCTTTGCCGGATACGCTTACGGAGTAAAAGGCGCCGAGCTGGCCGGATTTGCCAACGTGCTGCAGGCGGATGTAGTAGGTTTCCAGGGCGCTGGGTTCGCCAACGTAGTCGGTGGCAATATCGAGGGCTTTCAGAGTGCCGGGTTCGTCAACACTACCCGCGGAAATGTCAAAGGTGCGCAGGGCGCAGGATTTGGTAACGTACTGGGAGGTCATGTAGAAGGAGCCCAGGGTGCTGGCTTCTTCAATGTGGCACTTGGTTCGATCACGGGGGCGCAACTCACCGGTGGTGTGAACTTCGCACAGGGTAATGTCAAAGGTGCCCAACTGTCCGGCCTCGCCAACTATATCGGCGGGGAAGTGACCGGTGTGCAGGGGAGTGCCTTATTTAACTACGCAGGTACACTCAGCGGCGTGCAAATCGGTCTCGTCAACTTTGCCAAGGAATACAAAAAAGGTGCGGCCATCGGCCTCCTCAACTTCGTAAAGGGCGGGATGAACCGCTTCGAGATCAGCTACGATGACATTGTGGCAATCAATGGATCCTACCGATCAGGTACGCCCTTCCTGTACACGATACTGACAGCAGGTATTGATCCGGACAAGGATCGCTGGACCTACGGTGTGGGTTTGGGTACGCAGTACCGGATCTCGCAACGATTCTTCGGTAACGTGGAGGCGACAACCTCCAGTCTGATGTCCCTGGACGAGCGATTGGACGGTACGTACCTGATGAATCGTCTGAACGTCAACTTCGGCTACACGCTCTTTGGGAATGTCGCACTCATCGCAGGTCCTGTGCTCAACATCTACGTGAGTCACCCCGGGGATGACGGCGAGGATCCCTTTGGTAGCATCGTGCCGGACAATACGCTCTTCGATGATGCGGGTAGCGACTGGGCGGTCAATGCATGGGTAGGTTACCGTGCGGCGATTCGCTTCTAATAATTGACAAACTCTACAACAACACACATACTTTTTTAGACTGATGCAATTACGCATTTTACTGGCTGTCCAGCTCATCATGGTGGGCTGGACGGCCTACACTCAAAACTTAACTCAAACGGTCCGTGGAAGGATCGTAGATGAGGATACGCAAGGCCCCTTGATTGGAGCTACGGTGATGATCATCGGTTCTGATCCGATCCAGGGTGCCACTACCGATCTTGAAGGGGAATTTCGAATCGAACAAGTCGCTGTTGGTCGCGTCGACCTTTTGGTCCGATACATAGGATACGAAGAGCGGGTGCTTCCTGGATTACTGGTAGGGGCAGCCAAAGAGGCAGTGCTTGACATTCCCATGGCAGAATCGATCGAAGCGTTGCAAGAGGTGGTGGTCACGGCCAAACAAGACAAGTCCGAAGTCCTGAATGAAATGGCCCTTGTAAGCGCGCGATCGTTTACTGTGGACGAGACGAAGCGCTTTGCAGGCTCTCTGAACGATCCAGCACGCATGGTTGCTTCCTATGCTGGGGTCCAGTCCAATGCTGAAGGCTCCAATGAGATCGTTGTTCGGGGCAATTCATCTCGGGGTATTTTATGGCGTCTGGAGGGGGTGGAGATCCCCAACCCAAACCACTTCGCGGATGAGGGATCCACCGGGGGTCCTATCAACGCACTCAACAGTACCATGCTCAATGATTCGGATTTCTTTACCGGCGCCTTTGCGCCGGAGTACGGCAACGCGCTGTCTGGAGTCTTCGATATGCAACTCCGAAAGGGTAACAATGAGCAAAGAGAGTACACCTTTACGGCCAGTACCCTAGGGCTAGACTTCACGGCCGAAGGACCTTTTGCTAACAACTACAATGGATCGTATTTGGTCAACTATCGCTATTCCTCTTTGGCCCTGATCGCTGAGGCGGGGCTGATGGACTTTGGCGGTGTGCCCAAGTACCAGGACCTGTCCTTCAAAGTGGACCTTCCGGTCAATAAGCGCCATTTCCTCACCCTCTTTGGGCTGGGGGGATTGAGTCAGATCGGTGGTGATGAGGAAAATGACGAGGGTGAATTGACTTATCGCTTCGACTTCAGCGGTGGCATGGGTGTTACTGGCTTAGTTCACAATTACCTGATCAACGACCGGATGTTTATCAAGAACATCGTGTCGGTGAGCGGTACTGCCAATACTTACAACGACAACATCCCGGATGGAGAGGGTTGGAAGCGAATCGAGGAAAATGATATTTCCAAAAGCACGGTGCGCGTGAGCAGTGCGTGGAACTATAAGATCAACGCCCGTAACAAACTCGAGATTGGGGGCATTTACTCGAGGGAGCGATTTGATATCATGGCCCGGTCGCTCAACTTCGAGACTGATGTCCTCGAAACGGATCTGTCTGATGCGGGTTCTACCGACATCTACCAAGGGTATGCAAGTTGGAGACTGCGCCCAACTGAAGACCTCACCATGACCACGGGCCTCCACTATTTGCACTTTGGCTTCAATAACAACTTCTCGGTGGAGCCACGGTTTGGGCTTAGGTGGGACTTTGCGGAGCGGCAGGCCTTCACTGCTGGTTTTGGAATGCACAGTAAGCTGGAGTCGATTGCGATTTACCTGGGTCGACAGCAAAATGAAGACGGGAGCTATACCATGAACAATGAAGACCTTGAAATCTCGAAGTCCGCGCACTTTGTGATGGGTTATGACCGGATGCTCTCGGAGAACACCCACTTCAAGATCGAAGGCTACTATCAGCACTTGTACGATATCCCAGTGGAGAATGACCGGACTAGCGCATTTTCATTGTCCAATTTCATCGAAGGCTACACGACTTTGGATCTGGTCAATGAGGGAACGGGCCGAAACTATGGCGTGGAGCTGACGCTTGAGCGATACCTGACACGAGGTTTCTATTATTTAGGGACAGTTTCGCTGTATCGTTCGCTTTACACTGCCCTGGATGGTGTCGAGCGGTCGTCGATGTTCGATGGAAATTATGTAGCCAACTTCCTTGCCGGGAAAGAATTTGCGGTGGGCAGACCTGAAAAGCAGCGAACGCTTTTCGTAAACGGCAAGCTCGCCTTCATCGGTGGCGCCAGGTACACGCCCATCGATTTGGAGGCCTCCAGGGAACTGGGTACGGCTGTGGATGGTCCTTTGCTCTCGGAAAAGGGTGACGACGTGCTCGTGACCAACCTGGCTGTGGGTTGGAGGCGGGACAAAAAGAACACGACAAGGGAGTTTAAGATCGATGTGCAAAACGTGACCAACGCGCAGGCCACGGTCCGGGAGTATTACGTGGAAGCAACGGAGGAGATTTCGATTTCGAAACAGTTGCCTTTCTTCCCAACCATCTCTTACAGTATTAGCTTCTAGACAAAAGAAAGAAAGGGGGGCTGTGCACCCCCTTTTTCCCTCTTCATACTCAAGTAAACAAATAGGATCTATTTGCGAGAAAACAGTACCAATACCGAGACAACCACAGCCTTAGTTGGCTGGGTGACTTATAAAAAAGTGTATTGATAACTATTTACATTCTCTTATGAAGACATGTCTGTCGCCCGCCGTATGACGGTCAGAAAAAGGAAAGCAGAAATCGTTCAGCGCATGCCGTTTTGTATTTGCTTCCCGTACTTTCAAAAGGATCTGTGAAACGCCTCTATGCGAAAAAAGCATCTAGGATGAGTTTGCGGTGATTGGCAGAGAGTGAGGAGCTTGCGCCTGCGATTGCGTTTTCACGCATGTGAGAAGGTTGCCGAGTACCGGGTATCGCGCAAGTCACTGCAGGATGAGACAAGACATATTTAAGAAGCAGCTGAGCCCAGCTGGTACAATCGAGGTCCTTTGCCACAGAAGGTAACGGCTTATTCCTCACGTTTCTAAAAACGTTCCC
>JBCCXG010000602.1:0-4281 GCA_039191945.1 Bacteroidota bacterium | reverse complement strand
GCCAGCATCCGCAGCATTGACCAATGCCAGGGCCTCGATGATCTCATCCATCATTTGCCGGTTCATAGCATTGAGCTGGTCGGGCCGGTTGAAGCGGATCCAGGCGATGCGCTCCTTGACCTCGTATTGAATGTGTTGGAAGTCCATATCTTATGACGCTGTACTTTCTATGGAGATGATTTTCCCTTCGATCAAGTCGTCGATGTCCCCGTCGGAGTAGCCCAGTTCGGCGAGTATCTCCCTGCCATGCTCTCCAATCAACGGCGAAGCTCGGTGGATCGCGCCGGGCGTCTCGCTCATCGTAAATGGCACATTGGTCACTTTCACCTTGCCCGCTTTGGGGTGGTCGACCTCCACAAAGGTCTGGTTGTGCTGTACCTGCGGATCGTCCGCTACGTCTTCCTGCCGGTTCACTTTGGCCACCCAAAGGTCCAGTCCCAGCATGATTTCAAGCCATTCGTCAGTCGTCTTGGTCACCGTAATGGCCTCGATCAGTCCATGGATCTCATCCCTTCGGTCATAGAGCACCTGCGGATCGTCAAAGGCCAGCAGGGACTCATCCCCCAGTGCCTGCACGAGCTTCGGCCAGGGGCTCATCGCAATAGTGAGATATCCATCCTGTGTTGCGTACATCCCAAACGGCGCCGGATTGCCGGGATGACCGATCTTGGAGTTAGGCCGATCAAACGTGCGGCCCAGGTTATGGATCGTGAAGTAGTCCTGCATCTGAAATGCGATCGCGGAGGACAGCAAGTTGGTTTTGATCTCCTGTCCTTTCCCGGTTTTTTCGCGATAATAGAGGGCCGCTAGGATCGCGTAGACGGAGTTGAGGGCATTCACCTGGTCACAGAGTGCCGTACCAATCGCCACCGGTCCATCTTCCGACTGACCACTCGTCATGATGGCACCACTCACACTTTGCACAAGCAGGTCTTGTCCCGGCCGCGTGAGGTAAGGCCCGTCGTCGCCCCAGCCACTGGCCGAGCAGTAGATGATGCCGGGATTCACGGCCTTCATCGCGTCATACCCATATCCCAGGCGCGCCATCACACCGGGTCGAAAGTTCTCGACTACGATGTCGGCGGTCTTCACGAGTTGATAGATGATCTCCTTACCGCGCTCGCTCTTCATGTCCACGGCCAACGAACGCTTGTTGCGGTTCCACGCCATGAAGCACGGTGACTCATCCCCGGCCACCCATTCATTAAAAAACGTCAGCTGCCGGTAGATATCGCCGCTGCCGATGCGTTCAATCTTGATCACGTCCGCTCCCAGGTCCCCGAGCATCTGCGTGGCGTACGGCCCCTGGAGCAACTGAGAAAAATCTAGGACTTTGACTCCATCCAATGCTTGATCCATGTGTCTTCGTTTGTGGTCTTAGTTAGGTCTTATTGATTTGGAGAGAATAGATTTCCCTCTGCCTCCGCTGATAGTCCCGCTGTCCGCACCATCCCACCCTCTGCCTTCCATCGGGTCTAGGTGGCCCAGGTCCTCCCTTCGATCTACTGGGTGGTTCATCGCTCTTCGAAGTATCGTGGTAAGACGCTCAGTCCTCCGTCGATCCGGATGATTTCTCCAGTGATGAAGGGTGCCTCGTCCGAAGCTAGAAACAGGACCGTCTGCGCGACTTCGTCCGCCCTGCCCATTCGACGGAGGGCCGACTGTTCGATGCTCGCTTCCAGGAAGGCCTCACCTTCTTCTGCGACCCGCTTTTCATTCAAGGGGGTCATGATCGCACCTGGCGCGATGGCGTTGATCCGGATGCCTTTGGGACCGAATTGCCCCGCTAGCTGTACGGTCAGTGCGTTGATCCCTCCCTTCGCCGTAGCGTACGCCGTCCAGTCATCCCAGCTGCGCAGCCCTTGCATGGAGGAGAGGTTGATGATGCTGCCGGCGCCTCGCTCGATCATATGAGGCAGTACTTGCCGGATGCCTCGATAGACGCCCTTCAGATTGATGTCGATGACCTGATCCCAGGCCTCTTCTTCCATCTCGAGAATGTTCTGCCCGATGGCGATGGCGGCATTATTGACCAGCACGTCGATTCGGCCGAAGTCCGCCACCGTTTGTTGGACCATCTCCGCCATTTCTTCGGTGCTGCCTACCGAGCAGGTAACCGCCCGAGTGTTCCCACCTTGCGTATTAATGTTCGTGGATTCCTCTAGGCATTTTTCGCCATTGATGTCTACCATCACTACCGTCGCTCCTTCGATAGCAAATAGCCGACTGGCGGCGAGGCCGATGCCGTCAGCTGCACCTGTGACGATGGCAATTTTATTCCTGAGTCGCATGCGTAGATTTTGATAACCAATAGTTTTCGATTTCCTCCAACGTCTTTCCTTTCGTCTCCGGCATCACCCGCAGCACGATAAAGACCGTGGGTACGGAGCACAACGCGTAAAACCAAAAAGTGCCATGCGGCCTAAGGTTCTCCAGAAACCACGGGGTCATCTGTCCCACGAATACATTACCTAGCCACAGGACAAAAGTCGCAATGGACATGGCCGTGCCGCGGATGTTCAATGGGTAGATCTCGGAGAGCAGGACCCAGATCACCGGTCCAAAGGAGAAGGCAAACGAGGCGATAAAGATCAGGATGAAGGTCATCAGCAGGTAGGTATTGTTGACCTCCAGGAAGAATAGCATTCCTACCGTAACCAACGAAATGACCATACCGATGACCCCAGTCAGTAACAAGGGGCGCCGACCGATTTGATCGATCTTCCAGATAGCAATCAGGGTAAAGCCCACGTTCACAATCCCGATGATCACTTGTCCCCCGAGGGCTTCGCCGATTTGCAGGCCGGCTTCTTCCAGGATCTTCGGGCCATAGTAGATGATGGCGTTGATCCCGGTAAGCGGTGCCAATAAGGCCAAGGCCATGCCCATCAGTAGTGCTACGCGAAACCCACCGTTGAGGATCATGCGCAGGCCACCGGATTCCATCGTTAGGTTTCGCTCAACTTCTTTGATTTCCTTGTCCGCGTGTGCCTCGTCACCAATCGTAAGCAGGATCGCTCTTGCCTCTTCTTCCCGTCCCTTTTTCAAGAGCCAACGCGGGCTCTTCGGAACGAAAAAGAGCAAGACCAGAAACAGTAGGGCCGGGAAGATCTCACTGCCGAGCATCGCTCGCCAGACTTCGGTGGCAAACACTTGACCGACCACACCGGTCTGATTGGCCATCGATTCTGAGGTAGACAGGTTGAGAAGAAAGGCATTGGAAAAGTAGGCCAACAGGATGCCTATCGTGATCGCAAATTGGTAAAGGGTCACTAACCGACCGCGTTTTTCCGCGGGCGCGATCTCCGAGATATAGAGTGGTGACAGCATACTGGCAACGCCTACACCAATGCCCCCCAGGATACGATAAAGGACCAGGTCAGTAAATCCGACGGCCAACATGCAGCCCAGCGCCGAGACCCCGAAGAAGACCCCACATAAGATCAATATGTTCTTCCGTCCGTAGGCGTCGCTGAGAATACCCGCCACCGAGACTCCGATGATGGTTCCCACCAAAGCGGAGCTTACGTACCACCCTTCATTAATCGTGTCCAAGCCAAACTGACCCGTCACAAACCCGATCGTACCTGAAATCACCGCCGTATCATATCCGAAAAGGAACCCACCCAGGGAGGCAATGACGGCAAGGGTATTGACATTGGTAGCTTTCATGCTTGGGTGCTTCGTTTCAATCCGTCAGCCAATCTCGGCTATGCGACCTCCGGATCAAAATGATCGGTTGGGAAAAGTGCAGGCTTCGCGACCGAGGTCTGCTCCGTGAAGTTGAAGAATTGACGGTTGGGTGGAGATGAAGTTGGGGGCTCAATGATTACACCCAGGATACCTACGCCAAAGGCTCAGCAGGACGGTCAAACCGAAAACGCCGACCCTAGCGTCCTTATCATCATTTGAAAAAATGGGCACAATTGACACTTTGTATCATCTTCGAACCAACCTGGTCAAGCTCGTGCACGTTTCCCATGAAAGAAACTCACCCAACAGACGCCGCCCTTTCATAGATTGTCGCAGGTTTTGCCCGGAGCAGAAGGTGAGGATAGCGTAAAGCTTGCCGCGAGCTAACAGCTAGTCGATCAGATGAAAAACGGGCTTTTTTCGCCTTTAATCACTAGAAATTTTGACTTCAGGACATTCTTAGTCATTAATCAGTACAATATTTCATCCACTTAATTGAAGATACGCTGCACAATCCAGATCTAACTTTCGATTTTTTGTCATTCCTGCTCATCATCGGCATAGGTCAGGGTTTGTCGTTGTGGGTAG
>JBCCXG010000601.1:0-4281 GCA_039191945.1 Bacteroidota bacterium | reverse complement strand
GCCTTTTTTAGTTCTTTCTCGAACAATTTCCCGTCGAAACTTACTTTTGAAAGGATAGTTTTAAAGTACTCCAACATTCACGTGAAATTTTGTTAAGTAAAAAAACTGTGCGATAAATTTGACGTTCCTTTGTGTTAGAATCTGGTCGAATAAGATAGCAAATTCTACTGGTTTGTGCAAGGATAAACAATTTAATGCAAACGTTTTCGCTCATTTATCTAACCGTCTAACGATGAGGTTATTCTTAAGTTGTGTTTTCGTTACCTCTTTTACCTTAGTGTCTCTTTCACAGGACGTTAGCATCTCGTATAATGCTCAAGAGGTAGCTGTCAATCAAATGTTCACAATTACCGTTTCTGTAGCGAACGAGCGACTGCGCAACTACAGCCCATTCCCGGAGATCGAGGGCTTCCTCAAGAGGGGGACTTCCTCCTCAACATCCACCAGCTTTGTCAATGGAAAGATGACCTCCAAGCAGAGCATCACGCAAAACTACCAACCTACCCAGGAGGGTACTTTCGTCGTTCCTCCGTTCAAGATCACCATCAACGGCAAAGAGTTTTCTTCGGATGGCTTCACGGTCAAAGTCGGCCCTGCAGCACAACAACGACGAAGGCAAGACGCTTATGATCCTTTTGATTTCTTTAATAACCGACAGCGCAGCACCGAGCCTCAGGAATTTGTCAACGTCGAGGCTGAAGCGTTCCTAGCGCTCTCGACGGACAAGAGCGAAGTATATGTAGGAGAGGGATTCACGACGACGCTTGCTTTCTACGTGGCAGAGACCAACCGAGCCGATATGCGCTTCTATGACCTTGGCAAACAAATCACCGAGATCGTCAAAGAGATAAAACCCGCCAATACCTGGGAAGAAAACTTCAACATCGACAACATCAATGGCCAACCTGTTTCTATTCAGGGCAAGCCCTACACGCAGTACAAGATCTTTCAAGCCGCCTACTACCCACTGAACGTGGATGATATCGACTTCCCATCTGTGGGACTCAAACTCATCAAATACCGGGTAGCAAAGAACCCTACCTTCTTTGGCCGCAATCGCCAAGAAGATTATGAGACGTTCCATTCTCGACCCAAGACCGTCAAAGTACTGCGATTACCTCCCCACCCTTTGAACGAATCGGTGGCTGTGGGACAATTCGTATTGGATGAGAGTATCTCCTCTGAGCAACTGGAGACGACGCAAAGCTTCGAGTACAAATTCACACTTCGAGGCCGAGGGAACATTAGCGCCCTGGAAGCTCCTCGCATCCCGGAGAACCCGAACTTTGATTTTTACGAACCGAATATCCAGCAAGATATCCGTCGTGCGCAAAACGTCGTCTCTGGCGTGAAAACCTTTAGCTACTACGGCATCCCCAATGAGCCTGGGACATTTCCCCTGGGAGACATCATGCGTTGGATCTATTTTGACCCGGAACGGGAAGTGTACGATACCCTTCGCTCCGAGCTCACCGTGCAGGTCACGGGGGAGAGTAGAAAGAACGAATACATCTCTTCCAACGACCTGGGTAAGTTTTACGATCGCATTCCTTTCGAGGACAATCAATTACGTGCCGTGGACAGCGTACCCTGGTGGCGATATACGGCGAACGTAGTGATGGCTACGATCATCCTCCTCTCCGCAGTGATGCTATTGAAACCTCAAAATTGGTTCTCGTAGGGCTACTCCTATTTCAGTGATTGCTCTTTTTCCTATTTCTTTGCCGCTTTGCACGCCCGGTCAGGGTGAGTTGTTGTTAAACTGTATTTAGAAGAGATGGGGAATTCCTACGGGAGCGTATTTAAGATCACGACATTCGGAGAATCTCACGGACCTGCCATAGGTGTGATCATTGATGGTTGCCCGGCTGGTGTGTCAGTCGATGAGGAGTTCATACAGCTTGAGTTGGATCGCCGAAAACCGGGCCAATCCAAGATCACTACCCAACGGAAGGAAGAGGATAAGATCATCATTCAATCCGGCATATTCGAGGGCGTGACCACCGGTACACCCATCTCCATTCTGATTCACAACAAAGACCAGAAGAGCAAGGACTATTCTCACATTGCTGAGAAGTTTCGCCCTTCTCATGCAGACTTCACCTATCAGGAAAAGTACGGTATCCGCGACTACCGAGGGGGCGGACGAAGCTCCGCCAGGGAGACCGCCGCGCGCGTCGCTGCTGGAGCCGTGGCCAAGCTGCTATTACAGTCCATCGGCGTATCGTGTCAGGCCTACGTCTCCCAAGTGGGGACTTTGAAGTTGGAAAAGTCATACACAGAGTTAGATCTCGGTGCAACGGATGATAACGCCGTACGCTGCCCAGATCAGGAGATGGCGTCCAAGATGTTCGATTACATCGACGATGTGCGAAAGAACAGAGATACCGTAGGAGGGGTCATCACGGGAGTGATTCAAGGATCTCCTGTCGGCTTGGGCGAGCCTGTTTTTGACAAGCTGCATGCGGAGCTGGGAAAGGCCATGTTGAGCATCAATGCGGTCAAAGGATTTGAATACGGAAGCGGTTTTGCGGGCGTGGCGCTCCACGGATCAGAGCACAATGATGAGTTCTACAAAGAAGGAGAGCAGGTCAAGACGCGTACCAACCACTCGGGAGGAATTCAGGGCGGCATTACCAACGGGCAGGACATTTATTTCAATGTAGCCTTTAAGCCAGTCGCCACACTGATGAAGGACCAGTCCAGTGTGGACCAGCACGGCAATGAGGTGACAGTTTCCGGCAAAGGTAGACACGACCCTTGCGTAGTGCCGCGGGCGGTGCCTATTGTCGAGGCCATGGCCGCACTCGTCATGGCGGATTTCTATTTGATCCAAAGAACGAATAAATTACACAGTTGACAATTCTTACGGCGGTCAATCAAAATTGAAGATGAAGAAGCTACCCTTGCACATTAAGGTCATAATAGGTTTGATATTGGGGACGGTCTATGCGTTCCTTTCGGTGAAATTCAACTGGAATCAATTCACACTAGACTACGTCAAGCCTTTTGGAGATATCTTCATCAACATCCTCAAATTGATCGCGGTCCCGCTGGTCCTCTTCTCCATCATATCCGGAGTGGCATCCCTCAAGGACATCAAGAAGCTCGGACGCATGGGATTAAAGACCTTGAGCCTTTACCTGGTCACGACCATGATTGCAGTGGTCGTTGGGCTCATTATCGTCAACCTGTACAAACCCGGCACTCGAGTCAATGAGGCAACCCGTATAGAATTTAGGGTGAGCTATGAGCTTTGGCAGAAAAGCACTCCCGGTGTGCCCAAGCTCGACGACGTCTGTGTGACCTGCTTGGACGAAAACAAAGCCTTGGTGGACAAAGTGCTTGCTAAAGAAGGTAAAGAAGCTCGCAACGAGTGGGTCGAAGACAAACTAAACAAAGCCCAAGATGCCAAGGATCAGGGTCCACTGCAACCCTTGATTGACGTGGTACCTGACAATCTTTTCCAAGCATTGGCCGACATGTCAATGCTTCAGATCATTTTCTTCGCCATTTTCTTCGGGGTGGTGCTGGTGTCCATCTCTGAAGAGAAAAGCAAACCGGTCCTGGACGTGATCGACGGGCTCAATGAAGTATTCGTGAAAATGGTGATGCTCGTCATGCGCGCCATGCCCATCTTCGTCTTTGCCTTGATGGCCGGACAAATCGTGAAAGCCGCCGGGACTGACCCCGATAAGTTCTTTGAGCTACTTAGCTTCCTGCTCCAATATTCATTGGTCCTGGTTTTCGGTTTGGCCATTATGGTCTTCGGATTCTATCCCGTTGTGGTCTCGTCCATCATCAAGCGCCTATCTTACAAAGGCTTCCTCAAAGGGATCAGAGATGCTCAGATCACCGCATTTTCTACGAGTTCGTCAGTAGCCACCCTACCGGTGACAATGGATGCCATGCACAACAACATCAAGGTGCCGGAAAAGGTCACGAGCTTCGTGCTGCCGATCGGAGCGACGGTGAATATGGATGGTACCAGCCTCTACCAGGCGGTCGCTGTCATCTCGATGGCGCAGTTGCACATGGTGGACCTCACCATATCGCAACAATTGGTGATCATACTTACCGCTACTTTAGCTTCCATTGGTGCCGCTGCCATTCCCAGCGCGGGCCTGGTATTGATGATCATTGTGCTCGAATCCGTTGGGCTGAATCCTGCATGGATCGCCATCATCTTCCCTGTTGATCGTATCCTGGATATGTGCCGTACTGTGGTCAACGTCACTGGCGATGCAACAGTATCTACACTCGTCGCAAGCAGCGAGGGCG
>JBCCXG010000600.1:0-4287 GCA_039191945.1 Bacteroidota bacterium | reverse complement strand
GCCGGGTGGCCGCGAACATGGGCACCGGCGAGACTGAGAGGAGAATGGGCGTGGTCGCGGTTTCGATCGCGATCACCCTCTCCGTCTCGCGCATGATGTTCGCCTGGGCGGAAGATGGCATCTTCCCCAAGCAGGTAGCACAAATCAACCAGAGCAACCATATGCCTTCTACTGCCATCCTTCTCAGTGCGACCATGGCGTCCCTGGGTATCCTCGGATGTCACTTTGCCGGTGACTTCTTCCTGGGCATTGACATCCTGGTCACCGCCATGCTGATCAATTTCTTACTCATGAGCTTGTCACTTCTTCTGATCCCCAAACGCAATCCCCTACTCACTCAATCCATTACCGTAATCCGAGGCAGAAAATCACAGGTGACTGTCGCTCTGGGGGGATTGTTGCTACTTGGGAGCTTTCTTGCGGTCCATACCGGAAAGGATCTCCAATCGGGAACGGCATGGTACATGAAGTCGACTTTCATCTGGCTGCTCGTCATGACCGTTGCCTCACTGATCTTCTGGCGGGAATACCGGAAATTGAAAGATTCCGGCGTAGACACAAAAGCCCTGTTTCAAAACTTGCCCCCTGAATGAGCATGGAGTACATCGAATTAGCGCCCAACTTCAACATCGCACGACTATTAGTCGGCCTTTGGCAAATCGCCGACATGGAAAAGGACGGTGAGACCCTGGATCCGGCGCAAACGATGCGATCCATCGCGCCTTACGTCGAAAAGGGCCTGACCACTTTTGACATGGCCGATCACTACGGATCTGCAGAGATCCTTACCGGTCACTTCCGAAAGCATCACGCACTCGGTCCACAAACCCAACTGCTTACCAAGTGGGTCCCAAAACCCGGGAGACTGGAGAAGAAAGATGTCCGAGAGGCAGTCGCTACCGCACTTCGACGCATGCAAAGCGAGCAATTGGACTTGCTGCAATATCACGCATGGAACTACGCAGACCCTACCTGGCTGGATCAGATGTTTTGGCTGCAAGAGTTGAAGGAGGAGGGACTGATCGCTCAGGTCGGGGTAACGAATATGGACACCGCCCACCTAAGGATGCTGCTCACCAGCGGGATCGAAGTCGCAACCAATCAAGTGTGCTTCTCATTGCTCGACCAACGAGCGGCCGGAGCGATGAGCCGGTTGTCCCAGGAATTTGGCGTGAAGGTTTTGGCGTTTGGGACGCTGGCCGGTGGCTTCCTTTCCGAAAAATGGCTGAACCAACCCGAACCCGACATCGACCGACTGGCTAATTGGTCGCTGATGAAATACAAGCGCTTCATTGATCAGGTAGCAGACTGGTCGTCATTCCAAGATCTTCTTCATGCACTGAAAAAGATCGCGAATCAATACGGCGTCTCCATCCCCAACGTCGCCACTCGATTCATTTTGGACCAACCGGCCGTCGCTGGAGTGATCGTGGGTGCCCGCTTGGGAGAGCGCCAACACATTGAGGATAACCTGAGGGTATTTGAGTTTGTACTGAGTGACGAAAGTCGAAAGGTCATCCAGGCAAAGCTGGATCAATTATCGCCCGTCCCAGGAGACTGTGGAGACGAATACCGTAGGCCTCCTTTCCTCACCGCTTCGGGAGACCTGAGCCACCATCTGGAGGAAATGCCCAACCCATACCCGACGACGCTGCTACCCAATGGCGATCAAAAGATATTCAGTGGAGTGCCCTGGGAGAAGGAATATGGCTACTGTCGGGCCGTCAGAAAAGGCAATCGCATCCTGGTGTCGGGCACGACGGCTTCACATGGCAATCGCCTCATCGGAGGCAGTGATCCGGATGCCCAAGCACATTTTGTGATTGATAAGATCGAGGGTGCCATACAGTCCCTGGGAGGACAACTGTCCGACGTGGCCCGTACCAGGATTTTCGTGCCGCCGGGAGGGGATTGGGCAGCGGTCGCCAGAGCACACGGGCAGCGCTTTGGGGACATCCAACCTGCCAATACGCTGGTACATGCTCAGCTTGTCGGAGAGGAGTTTTTGGTAGAAATGGAGGCGGAAGCGGTGATTAGTTGATGCGCCTTCGGCGAGTTGATGAGTTGAGAAAGTTGAAGGGTTGAGAAATTTGGCTCAACTTGGATCAGGCGCGAACTCAGCCGACTAGTCCGGATTGTGTGCTCTGTTACCCACCGAGTAGGGCGTTGCAGTAACCGGGCGGACTTCGCTCGACAAGGAAAAAAACCCGATCCATCTTCTGCTCCAACTCGAGATCTTTTATGAGCCCGTATACCTTATGTCTACCGTTAAAACCTAACTTTTCAAGGCACTTTCCGATACCTAAAGCACACAAAGTAATTCAAGGAATGAAAAAAACACTCGGACCTATCCTGATCATGGGGCTCATCGCGGTTATCGGAGTCTTCCATGAAACGCCAAAAAAAGAAAACAAAAGACTCCTGCAGGCCAATCTCTTGGCCGCTTTGGAATTAGAAGACAAGATCATCGCCAGTTGCGGTGATATCACTTTCGACTATGGAGACCTCCCCGTGAGGGCTCCACTTTTGGAAGGAATGGGCGCTCACACTTTTCCGATTACGACAACCATGAGCGATGCCCAGACCTATTTCAACCAAGGCATGAACTTGATTTATGGCTTCAATCATACCGAGGCCCACCGATCATTTAAACAAGTGGCGGATTTTGTCGAGGACCACCCGATGGCCTACTGGGGGCAAGCCTACGCGCTGAGCCCCAATATCAACGACTATGTGCTGGATGATCAACGAAAGGCTGCCGCGAACGAGGCCGTTCAAATGGCAGTAAGCTTGCAAGCTAACGGGAATAATCTTGAGCAGGCCCTCATAACCGCTTTGGCGGCTCGATTCGTATCCGATGAAAACGGCTCCATCTCTGTGGATGGGGATGCCTATCGCATGGCCATGAAGAACGTGGCTGCCCAATTTGCAGACAATGCCGACGTCCTGACCCTGTACGCCGCGGCCATTATGAACACCATGCCCTGGAATTATTGGGAGGCTGATATGTCACCCAGACCCTACACCACTGACGCCAAGGAGGCACTAGAGCAAGCGATCGAACTGAACCCCAAGCATCCTGGGGCCCATCACTACTACATACACCTGACAGAGTTACCCCTGCCGGATCAGGCAGCGAAGAGTGGAGACGCACTGTTGCCGTTAGTCCCGGGAGCGGGTCACCTCGTGCACATGCCTTCTCACGCGTACATTCGAGTGGGGCGATACAAAGAGGCGGCTGAAGCCAACATGCAGGCCATCCTCGCCGACGAGTCATATATTTCCCAATGCTACTCACAAGGCATATATCCTAGTGGCTACTACCCTCACAACATCCACTTCCTCTGGTCAGCGGCGACCCAGCTCGGTGACAAAGAAACGGCCATTGCGGCTGCGAAAAAGACCGCGGAAAAGGTCCCCCTGGGTGGACTGGCTGAGAACAATGCCGGTCAGGAGTTTGCCGCGATACCTTTGCAGGCCTACGTGCGATTTGGCGAGTGGAATGAGATCCTCACGACACCTTATCCAGGAGACGATATCAGGCATGTGAAGCTTTATTGGCACTACAGCCGTGGTGTAGCCTTCACGAGAAAAGGCTTGCCGGAAGAGGCGCAGGAAGAACTCGATGCGCTGAAGGAGATTACCGAAGACCCGTCCTACGATGAGCTTTACGCCACACTCAACCACTCCGGCGACGTAGCGGATATCGCTTACAATATGCTAGCGGCCGAGATGGCCGTTGCCAAGGGTGCCTATGATGCCGCAGACCAATTCTTCTCCAAGGCGGTGGAATCAGAAGACCTCCTGACCTATACTGAGCCCACCTCTTGGCCCATATCCACTCGCCAGAATTACGGGGCATTCCTAGTAGATCAAGAGAGGTATGAAGAGGCGGTAGTGGTCTACGAAGAGGACCTGACGGTCTGGCGAAATGTCGGCTGGGCCCTGATAGGACTCTACAATGCCCACAAAGGCTTAGGCAATCAGTCAAAGGCCAATGAGACCATGAAGCAATTCCAAGAAGCCTGGCAGTATGCAGATATCAAAATTGAGCGCTCGGCATTGTAGCTTGTCATGCTTGATCTCATCCAAATCGCCCGGCTCAGCGTCGGGCGATTGTTCACCCCTCTTGCCTCCTTTTTAACCTGGATCATGCAATAGGGATCGTAATGAAGGCCTTGCCGGCCGCGCATAAAGCTCAAAGAAAGAGGCACTTATGTTGAGAAAGCCGCGTCGGCGGACCGATAGCACCGCTATGGTGATTCAACAAATTCATGGTAAGTGTCT
>JBCCXG010000599.1:0-4288 GCA_039191945.1 Bacteroidota bacterium | reverse complement strand
GATAAACTTGATCGACAGCATGATGGTGCCATGCTTGAGCTGACCGGGCAGGTGGCAATGACCACTGACAGCTTTGTCGTATCTCCTATCTTCTTTCCAGGTGGGAACATTGGCGATTTAGCGGTTAATGGTACGGTCAATGATTTGGCCATGTGTGGGGCCAAACCAGAATACCTGTCACTTGCATTTATCATTGAAGAAGGCTTGAACATGGAGGACTTTTGGCGAGTCCTGGTTTCTATCAAAGTGGCCGCAGATCGTGCCGGTGTTCAGGTAGTTACGGGAGACACTAAGGTCGTAGACAGAGGAAAGGGTGATCAACTTTTCATCAACACGACGGGGATAGGCCATGTCCATCCAAAGGCGGCCATCGATGAGCAGCGAATCGAAGTTGGAGACCAAATTATCGTCAGTGGACAGTTGGCGCAGCATGGTATTGCTATCATGTCAGTGCGTGACGGGTTGGAGTTTGAGACGGAAATTGAGACAGACTCCCAGGAATTGGGTCACGTGGTCATGCAGCTCTTGGAGACCCACGGTGACCATATCAAGTGGCTGCGAGATCCTACCCGCGGAGGGTTAGGCACAGTGCTAGCGGAGTTGGCAAAATCTCGCAGGCTCGGTATCGAATTAGCGCAGGGGCAACTACCCGTCGATGGGCAAGTGGAAGGTGCTTGCGAGATGCTGGGACTGGACCCATTGTATGTGGCCAATGAAGGACTCTTTGTCGCTGTCGTAAAAGAAGAGAAAGCACAAGCAGTGCTTGAGCAGATGCGTTCCACACCTGAGGGGCAACATGCTGCGATCGTGGGGGCCGTGACCGAACAGCATCCCGGGCAGGTATTGCTCAAAAGCCTGATTGGCGGTAGTCGGGTGGTCAACATGCTTCCTGGGGAGCAGCTTCCGAGAATCTGTTAGCCGTGTTGACCGAAGCCTTATCTATACCAAGTACGATTTCGGAGGTTGAGTTGATCTTCAGAGGTGATCCGGAGTCCCCTTTCCTGGCCCCCAGGGGAGTATGGCTGCACAATGGCATACTCGTCGTTGCAGACACGGGACAAAATCGCGTCTTTATTTGGAAGCAACTTCCACGCTCAGAAGTCCAATCTCCAGACATTGTGCTCGGCCAGGAATCGGTCCAGGAGACCGGTAGGAATGCTGGTCAGGCGGTCGGTCCCGACTCACTACAGTACCCCTCAGGCGTGTGGACGGATGGCGAGAAGCTGATTGTTGCGGATGCGTGGAATCATCGGGTCTTAATCTGGCATACTTTTCCTAGTCAAAATGGAACACCAGCTGATGTTGTATTAGGACAGAAGGACTTTTTAGGCAATGAGCCCAACGCCGAAGGGGTAGGGGCTGGCTGCAATGAGCGAACCCTATATTGGCCCTATGGAGTGCATTGCGATGGAGAGCGGTTGTTCATCGCCGATACGGGTAACCGTCGTGTGATGTACTACAACTCCATCCCTACCTCGAGCTTTAGCGCTGCAGACGGTGTCATTGGCAAAGAAGACTTCGTCACACGGGACTACGAACCCCAACAGCCGATTTGGCCTTATTCCATTCGTATTAGCGAACGAGGAGCATTAGCCATCACTGACACACAGTTTTTCCGTGTACTGCTTTGGAAGGACTGGCGGAGTGCAGAAGCAGGAGCAAGCCCTGACCAGATTGTTGGTCAGCCGGACCTCGTAGCTAATGGTCAGAACCAGTACGGGCTGTCCCCTGGACCAAACTCCCTCAACTGGTGCTACGACAGCTTTTTTCACAAGGATGGAATCTTGGTTGCGGACACCGCTAACAGCAGGATCAAGTGGCATGACTCGCTATTTTCCGCTAACAATCCGGCGGCCTCAGACTTGCTAGGCCAACCAAATTTCACCACCGGAAGTGAGAATGTGGCGAATTTGGAATGTACAAGCAAGACACTTTATTGGCCGTTTTCAATCTGCTCAAACGCTGGTCGATTGGCCATCGCCGATACGGGAAACCATCGGGTGATCATCAACAAAATTACTATTTAAGTCCATGGAATCGATTCTCCCCTTACTGTTCGCTTTGGGTGTGGGTTTCACACACGCCTTTGAAGCTGATCATTTAATTGCGATCAGTAACATCGTCACTCACCGGTCGAGAACAAAACTTGCCTTGAAAGATGGAGTTTTCTGGGGGTTAGGCCATACCTCTACGATTCTGCTGATCGGTGGGGTCATTATATTGGGTAAGTTCCTAATCAACGAGAGTATTTTTGGGTACCTGGAAGGAGTCGTCGGGGTCTTGTTGATTGTGATTGGAGTGCTCCGCCTTAGACGCCTCGGGAAACCACATGAGGGTACGAGTGAGCCTTCGGGACATCGTGTGGCATATGGCGTCGGACTGGTCCATGGGTTGGCGGGTAGTGGCGCCGTGGTCTTACTGGCCATGGCCGAGATTTCCGGCACCTTCACTGAGCTTTTCTACCTACTGTCCTTTGGTGCGGGCTCCATTGCCGGGATGTTATTAGCTGCTGGCATTTTCAGTCTGCCGTTTACTACTCAGTTATCTAAGGTAAAACACTTGAAGATGGGTATGTCACTCCTATCCAGCGTCTTGTGCATTGGTTATGGTGCACTTATTCTATGGAACATCATGTAGCTACCTGGGGCGCACTGACAAAATTTTGAGCACCAAAGCAGTTGATCCACTCTGCTTGTATTACATTTGTATTACAGGATAGGGAAATTATGCTAAACGTTAGATTAAATTCCGATGAGGAAAAGAAGTTGGCAGATTATTGTGAGAGGGCCAATCTCACCAAGTCACAGGTGGTGAAGGAAGCGTTGGCACTCTATCTTTCGTCCAAGACTCCGTCCAAAAGCGCCTACGAACTTGGTGAAGATCTCTTCGGTCAGGCAAGCGGCGGAGATCCCGACGGTTCCAAGCAGTACAAACATAGGCTGAAGACGAAGTGGGGTGAGAAGCACACTCATTGACGCAGGCCCGATGATTGCCTTGTTCAATCGGCGAGACCAGTATCACTTACTGGTTGTGAATTTTTTAAAGGGTTTTCATGGGAGGTTGTTAACGACATGGCCTGTGATTACTGAGGCTTCACACATGCTGGACTTTAGTACAACGGCGCAGATCAATCTCCTGGAGTGGATTAACCGAGGCGGTCTGCAACTCATAGATATTGAGGAGGATAAGATTGATCGGATGATTAGCCTGACCCGCAAATTTGAGGATGTACCCATGGACTTGGCCGATGCTTCGTTGATTGTCGTATCGGAGATGATGAATGTCCGAGAGATTGCAAGTATTGATTCCGATTTCTACGTCTATCGCGACATCAGGAATCGCTACTTGACAAACGTCTTGATGTAGCGGTGGTCCCCTTGAATTAAACTACAAATAAGGTATTGTAACATTCTTTATTCTATCTTCGTTTAGCATTAAAACTACAAATAAAGTATACCTTATGAGTAGGTCTCAACTGGGAGAGTTTGAAGAGGTAGTGATGCTTACGGTAGCCATACTGACGATGGACGCCTATGGATACGCCATTGCGCAGGAGATTGAGAAGCGACTGGAGAGGAAGGTCAGCATCGGGTCTCTGCAGACCGTATTGATCCGATTGGAGAAGAAGGGGTACCTCAAGTCAAGGCTGGGAGAGACGTCCAACCTAAGGGGTGGTAAACGGAAGCGGTATTACGAGCTGACACACACGGGGAAGGTCTCACTAAAAGCCGCCAAGGAGCAGCGTCTTTCGCTTTGGAACGCCATTCCTGACTTCGTCTTCAATTCTTAAGTATGGGTAGCGCTGATCACATTGCCAAGCACTGGTCAATGCGTCTGTTTAGGGCTATTTGTCGTCCAGATTATGTCGACGACATCGAGGGCGATCTTCTGGAAAGATACCTGGAGGAATACCAGCATAGCCGCTTCGGCAAATGGTGGCTTTTTTGGGAGGTCACCCGACTCATAAGACCAAACATTCTGCGGCCCATATTCAATCATCAAAAACTCAAATTCTTTGTTACTATGAAGTACGACATTCGGACATCCTTTCGCTACATGAGGCGAGAAGCCGGCTACACAGCGATCAATATTCTTGGCTTAGCGCTTGGCTTGGCTATATCATTGATGATCATCCAATATGTCCGGTACGAGTTCAGCTACGAGTCTTACAACCCCAATGCAGATCGCATGGTCCGGGTCACCATGGACTACATGGACGGGGAAACATTGATAGAGCAGGATTGTGAAACCTATCCTCCTCTTGGACCTCGCATCAAGGATGAATTTG
>JBCCXG010000598.1:0-4295 GCA_039191945.1 Bacteroidota bacterium | reverse complement strand
TTGGCATTCACCCGTCAGGCTATTCCTAACTTTACATCTACTTCCATTGAAGGGGTAGCTAAGGGTGCATACACAGTAGTAGATTGTCAAGGTACACCTGAACTAATTTTGATTGGTACTTCTCCTGAAGAGATTGAAACTGAAATCACGGAGCCCATCGAGGAAGAGCTCACCACCCTGAGTGGTCTGAAACTCTTGCAGTCCTACTCTATGGCCAATACTTCACTGATATTCGTTCAGTTCCATCAGGGGAAGGATCCCACCGAGGCACTCAATGAGGTGAAGACAAAGATGGATCAGGTGATACCCTTCTTACCGAAAGAAGCTGAACGACCCCTCGTCCAAACCTTTGACTTCAAAGATGAGCCAGTTCTCGATCTGGTGGTGCTAAGCGAAGGCAGCATGAGTGAACTCTTCGATATCACGGACAAGACGATCAAAAACAGATTGTCCAGGATCGAAGGTGTTTCGAAAGTGGACGTAAACGGTGGTGAGATCAGAGAGATCAAAATCATGGCCGATAAAAAGGCCATATACGAAGTGCAAATGAACCTCACGGACCTTTCCGGCTACATCAATTCAGTGAACACCAAGCTGTCTGGAGGGGATTATGTGAATGGAAACCGACAGTTCTCGGTAGAGACCAACAATGAATTCACTACGGTGCAGGAACTCACCGAAAGTCATATCCCTACTCCCACTGGAGTGCAACGGCTATCCGATATAGCCCAGGTACTGGACACGATCAAGGAAGTAAAATCGCGAACGATTCTCAGTGACTTTGCCAATGACCGTTCGTACTCGAAGGTGATTGGTTTGAGCATTCGAAAAAATACGTCGGCCAACGCAGTACAAGTAGCACAGAATATTAAATCGCTCATCCCAGAACTACAACAAGAACTGCCTGATGAGGTCAAGATCATGGTTCCCTTTGATTCTTCCGAGTATGTAGCAAGTGCAGTTAACGATGCTTTGCTCAATGTCGGGTTGGGCATCCTTTTTACTGGATTGATCCTCTACTTGTTTCTTGGTGACATCAGAAATACCCTCATCGTCAGCATCTCCGTACCCGTTTCACTGGTTGCCACATTCATCGCGATCAGGTACTTCCGTGGCTCGCTCAACATGATGACGCTCATGAGCTTTTCAGTAGCCATTGGCGCCTTGATCTCTAACTCTATTGTGGTGATGGAAAACATCGTCCGCCTGAGAAAAGAAGGTATGGCGATCAAGGAAGCGGCTATTCAGGGTACGAGCGAAGTAATGATGGCGGTGATCGCCTCGACGGGTACGAACTTGGTCGTGTTCTTGCCGATTGCGAACATGACCTCCGTCACCGGCGCCTTTTTCAAAGAATATGCTTTGACGATTTCCGCGGCTACCGTCTTCTCATTAATCATCTCCTTCATGCTGACACCAATGCTTGCAAGTGTACTCCTCAAGAGAGAGCAGCGTCCTTCAAAATTTTCTGACCGAATCAATCGCTTTTTTTCCTGGCTAGAGAAAGTCTATGAGCAATCCCTGAAGCGGCTGATTTCTTCTCGTCGAAATCCCGTCATGCTATTCTCAGTCATGTTCATCTTGTTTTTGCTCAGTACAGGACTGTTACCGCAAATAGGGTTCGAATTCGAGCCGCAGGAGGATAATGGAGATGTCTATGTGGAAATAGAAATGCCTCCTGGCACTGCGATCTCAAGAAGCACGGAGTTGATGTTGGAGGTCGAAGGTATCATCAGCAAATACCCTGAGGTGAGGACCATGCTAACCAGCATTGGGGCCAAAAACACTTTTACGATAGGTACGAACTATGCCAATGCCGCCATCAAGCTCTACCCGAAAGAGACGCGAGAGATTTCCAATGTTGAATTTGCCGAAATCCTGACCAGGGAACTGGAAGGTATTCCAGAGATCATACCCTTCGTATCGACGGTGAGTTCGGAGGATGGTGCTCCGCTGCAGTTCACGCTGCAGTCCAATGACCAGGAAAGACTAATGGAAGCTAATGACCTTGTGATGGATCAGTTAGGCAAAGTTGAAGGACTGCTCAACTATGAGTCCTCTGCCAGAGAAGGTAATCCGATCATTAAAATGAAAGCAAATCAACGGCTGCTGGCGGAGTTCGGAATGAACCCCTACGATGTGGCCGCTACGGTCAGGGCAGCCATCTCCGGTATCAAAGTCACGGTTTTTAGAGAGGGAGGAAACGAATACGACGTTCTTGTGAGCTATCCGGAGGAGCAGATCAACAGCGTTGAGAAAATCGAGGAGCTTCCTGTTTTCACTGCCCAAGGCACATTGAATGTGGGTCAGTTGGTGGAAGTATCCTACGAAAATACACAAGCTCAGATCCTTCATTTGGACAAGCTGAAAACCGTCGAATTCTCAGCGAATCCAGCTCCCGATCGGGTCAGTGGAGATGTCAGGAATAGCATTGACGTAGCGGTCGGTCAGTTGGACCTGCCGCCTGGCGTTTCATTCCAATGGGCTGGCAACGCCAAAGAACTCGATGAGACGTTGGATGATATGGTGATCACGTTCGCCCTCGCCCTGCTGCTGATGTACATGCTATTGGCGTCCCTTCTGGAAAATTACTGGCATCCCGTCATCATATTCACCACGGTTCCCATGGCGATGATTGGCGTCTTTGCATTCATGTACCTCGGTGGGGCGACCATGAACATCATGTCCCTGATGGCCATCGTCACATTGCTTGGTCTGGTAGTCAATGATGACATACTCATCCACGATTACACCGAGCAGTTGATGCGCCAAAAACAAATGGGGCTCAAAGAAGCTACGCTTACTGCAGGTCGGAAAAAGATGAAAACGGTGATCATGACCACGGTTGCCATCATTGCAGGCATGTTACCCAATGCACTTGGATTTGGGGATGCCGGTGCGGAATACAGGACACCCATGGCGATAGTGACCATTGGAGGAATGATCACCTCTACCATCCTCACCTTGTATCTGATCCCCTCACTTTTTTACATCATAAGACGCAAGAAACAAGCACTCTAAAGTTTACGAAAATGACAAGATCAATATTTCTGTTACTGTCTCTGACCGTCCTCTCTTCGACATTGTCGGCTCAATCCTCAGATGAGCTGATTGGAAAATGGGAGATCTCTGCCTATATCTACTGGGGGATCCCTTTCGATCCTGAGGATGACGAGAAAAACGATTACATCGAGTTTTATGACGATGGTACCTTCAAGAGCTATGAGAAAAGTACAGTAGAAACAGGGACCTGGCGTTGGACAAAGCGCCCATCCATCCTTGCGCTCGGTCAAGATGGGGAGTATTTAGACATTGAAGTGGTCGAGTTGAATGAGGATGAACTCATCGTGCTATTGGAGGAAGACGGAGACGCCATCAAGGTCAAATACGAGTCTCGTCAATAAATCCGAACGAATTTGCCTGCCCTTGTTGCTGTCGTGAAAAGCGATTCAGGAATCTCTCCGGATACGATAGAATCACCCGCCAGATCCCCGACGCGCCGAAATACTGTACCCGAGGGGGAATAAACGCCATAAGGCGCTCGAGGATGACGGCCGGGTGGTTTCCGCCCTTGTTTGTCGTGGTCACCGACAAGCTTTCTACCGGTCGCCTAAGCAGCATGATATCCTAAAGCACGATTCCCCTACATGCACATTTACTACCTATTATCGTGCAATAACTAAAGATTCGGAACGGGGAAACCAAGCATAATTTTCGGGATTGATTCTTTGTAAAAATTACTTTTGGCTTATGGGCGATTACACTCCACCAATCGACGACAATCTTCTTGGGATTGATGACCGGAACAAGTTGAATGAAGAGGAACTGCGAGGTGTGCTCATGGCGCGGGAGTTTCTATTGGATCTCGAAGAGGGGTTGGTGTTGGATGCTTCTTTGATCTTAGAAATTCATAGAGTGGCCTTTGGGCGCCTTTACGAATGGGCTGGAAAATGGAGAAGGTCCGATTTCATAGTTGGTCAACACATTCCGCCGCGATTCCAAGAGGTGCCGACATTGATGTATGGCCGGCATGCGCGAGGACGCTCGCGTCGATCCGATCGGTTAGCGTCGGTACCAAGACCTCTGCCGTTTTGACCGCCTCGATCAATTCGGCCTTGGACATCGGGTTATCGCTGTCATTCAAGCGCGTATTGAACAGCTCCATCATGCGAGTCTCGATGGACTCCGGTAACTTACGCGTGACGATGACGAGGGGCCTATTCCGTGCCAAGGTTCTTTCTCCAGGGCAAGCATCGGTTCCGTTCGCTGGCCTTTTGATATCGAGAGAGTCCATC
>JBCCXG010000597.1:0-4297 GCA_039191945.1 Bacteroidota bacterium | reverse complement strand
GGTGGAAAAAGAGGAGCTGTAGCGCTGAGATCAGTAGCCAGGCGGCCAGCAAATAATCAAATTTTTGCGTGGATCGCTTCCCCACAATCAGCATCGCCAGGAAGATCGATTGTCCCATCCCAATGTACAGCAGCGCAGACATGGCGAAAAGATAGGGGAGAATGCCTTTTCGAACTTTTAGAGGAACAAATTATAGAGCATCCGTAAAACAGCATTCAGCCGCCGTAAGAGCAAACTTCAATTGGAGGTGCCCGTTAGCAAGAGTAAGCAATCCTTTTGATGGAAGTCGAATGCTTCTTCAGAACAACTTAATTCGGAACAATGAGAATATTGCCCTTCTCTTGCTTGCTCTTGTGCATAGCAACTTACGCGCAGGACACATCTGTGGATGCTAAGGTCCGGGCAATGGACCTCAGGACCAAGAACACCAAGAAACTGTCGGATGCACTGACCTCGCCTTTTGAGACGGCAGGAGAGAAAATCAGGGCCATTTACTTCTGGGTGGGTACAAACATTTCATATGATCACGATTTGTACAACAATAGGCTATTGAAGCGGAAACTGGCACAGAAGAAATTATCCAAACGGGTAAAGCGAACCTTGCGAAAACGAAGGGCTATTTGTGGCGGGTATTCAGAACTTTTCCAGGTACTCGCCCATGCCGCTGATATTGACTGTGAAGTCATTGAGGGGTATAGCAAAACCAAAGCTTCGGATATTGGAAGAAGGAAAAGGGTTGATCACGCTTGGAACGTCGCAAAAGTGAATGATGAATGGAGGCTGTACGACGTGACATGGGGAAGGAGTTATCTATTAAACCCAAGTCGCTTTCCGGAGATTAGTGATCCTAATTTTGATGCAGACCCCTTGAAGTTCAACTACAGTCACCTACCCACTACAGCTTTTTGGGGCTTCAATACCATGGCTATCAGTAAGGAGGAATTTCAGAACCTTCCGATTGTTCATACTGGCTTCTATCTAGAGGACTTTGCGTTAAGCGAAGATTCGCAATTGGGTATTATTGATGTTCAAATCGACGAGCCAGTACAAATCTCCTTTTCTACATCGCGAAGACCTATCTATCAGCGGGTATTGTTAGGCAAAGAGTTTTTTGATGCGGAGGTAACGAAAAACGAAGACGAGTCCTTCACGTTTGAATACGCTTTTTCGAAGAAGGGAAATTACTATGCTACCATCTATTTGAATTTGAGGCCAACGCTCACGTATCTGGTACGGGTCAAATGAGTTGCTGTAAACCGGTCTTGGCGGACTACTAACCGTATTAACTTTACCCTATGACCTTTCAGCAGCGATTCGCCTTGCCCGCCTTCTCGAGAGGCTTTCATCTCATTAGCCACCACGTGGAAGAGGTTTTGTCCGCCTGTGATATTACCACGGGCGTGGCTCATCTCTTCATACAACATACCTCTGCCGCGCTGACGATCAATGAAAATGCAGATCCGACCGTGCGCACGGACTTCGAAAGCCATTTCAACCAAATGGTGCCCGAGTCTGCGCCATACTTCATTCACACTTACGAGGGCCCTGACGACATGCCGGCGCACATCAAAGCTTCACTGCTCGGCGCGTCAGTGTCCTTCCCGATTGCCAACGGACAACCGCTGCTCGGCACCTGGCAGGGCATTTATCTCTGCGAACATCGCAATCACGGGGGATCTAGAAGATTGGTGCTCACCGTATATGGACAATAATCCCTCGATTCACCGATCCTACAATTCGCTACATCTTTCCAACAACTCGATACATCTCGGTTTTTTCCTTGACTGGTACCGGTGATCATTGTACCGTGAAAAGGTCAATAAACTATTTAGTTATGAATCCCACGGGTCAAAAACTCCAATTGATGACAATCGTCATCGGCATCCTGGCGGCAGTACTGGTCATACTGCTGCCCACTGGTGCGTCCGCTCAAGATGAGAAGAGCAAAATCAAGCAGAAGACGGTCGAGGGCCGGGACAGTTATAAAACCACGGTCTCGGTAAGCTCAAAAGGTGGCGTGAACACCGTAAAATTTTCCAACTGGCAAAAAGAGTACAGAATCGAATTTGATGGTGAGTTTGAGCTGTCAAATGACGATACGGATATCGTGGCTATTTCTAGAGGAGGATACTTTGAGATCAGCAAGTCAGCATTTGGAAGCCGACGGCGGGTCCTTATCGAAGCCGACAGTCGCGGAGACCTGGAAAAGCAGTTTTTTATTGGTCGCGAACGCGTAGACTTTGAACCTGAGGGTCGCCGGTGGTTGGCAGACGTCCTTCCTGACGTCGTACGAAGCACGACCATTGGCGCAGAGTCCAGGATCAATCGTTTCTACCGCCAAGGTGGTGCCCTCAGGGTCATGGAGGAGGTGGGCGACCTCAACGGAGACTATCTCAGAAGCCACTACATCAAAATTTTACTCGAAAAAGAGGATTTGAAGGTCGATGAGCTTGTGGTGATCATCGAAGAGGCTGCCGATGAGGTGGATTCTGACCACTACCTCTCGGAAATCTTGCGTAGCAACGAACGCCGATTTTTTGAGAGTGAAAGGACCATTGAAGCTTTCATCGAAGCCAGTGAAGACATTGGTTCGGACCACTACCGCTCTGAGGTACTCAAGAGTGCACTCCGATACGATGACCTCAAGCCAGAGCACCTGAGTAAGATCCTCGAGTCCGCTTCAGACATCAGCTCAGATCACTATATGTCGGAGGTATTCAAAAAAGCGCTGAAGGAGCAAGACCTTACCGACGAGTTGATTGGCGAGCTCATCCAAGCGGCGGGATCTATCAGTTCGGATCATTACCAGTCGGAGCTGTTTCGTGATGCTCTCCGCTCCGAAAAGGTATCAGACGCCAGTTATTGGGAGATCATCAACGCTGCCGGTGACATCAGCTCCGATCACTACAAGACCGAGCTGTTCAAAGAATTACTGGAAAATGAGCTCAGTTCTGATGCCCTCAATCGAATGATCGAAAACATCGAGGAGGACGTGGGCTCCGATCACTACGCACATATCCTGCTGACCAAGATCATGACAGAGCAGCGCCTCGACAATGAAGCATTGGAAACGATGATCGGAGCGATCGAAGAGGTTGGCTCGGATCACTACTCCTCACAGATCATTATTACAGCCGCCAATGAAACGGATCTGTCAGACAAGATGGTCCTTGCCTTGCTCGAAGCTGTGGATGATATTGGATCGGATCACTATGCAGCTGAAGCGCTGAAGTCACTGGCTGGATTTGTCCGCGAAAGTGGGAGCAGTGAACTCCGCGATGCATACCACCGTGCAGCAAGTGGGATAAACTCCGAGACCTTCTATGGTCGAGCGATGAAAGCACTTTATTGATCTTGATTAATCCCCATTCTGTGTAGATTGGCGCATGGGATGGGCAGAATTTCATCTTCCTAACATCTTGAGAGATCTACTGGCTGCGCTGGTCATCGGCGCCATCACGGGTGTGCTGCTGTACGGCTACTTAGCTTACAGTGAAGCCTCCTTGCCTGCACTGTCGCCGCGTGCTTCTGCGATCAGCGGAGTGGCAGGTGTCATTATCGCCCTAGCACTCTGGCAGGTGGCGAAGTACCTCAACACCTTATTTCCTTGGCGCAGAAGCATTTCCGTGCGGATGACCATGGGAGTCCTGGTTTCATGGCTGGTACTTGCCGTACTGGTCGTAGCACCTTTCCACCTCTTTGCGGTGGACGAAAGTGAGCTGACGATCAAGCTGCTGATCATACTGGGTATCGCAGGATTGGTTTTCAATGTGCTGTACTTTGCGGTATATACCTACTACCACTTCTCGAAGACGCAACTCCAATACATTGAAAACGAGCGCCAACAACTCGGTTTGCAGCTCGAGGCCTTGAGAAGCCAACTGAGTCCTCATTTCCTTTTCAACTGCCTCAATACCATCTCTTCGCTGCTCTACAAAGACACGGGTCGTGCCGAGCGATTCATCCGCCAGTTGGCCAAAGCGTACAATCATACCCTGGAGTCGAGGGATGAACCGGTGATTCCGCTGACCAAGGAATTGGAGTTTGTGGAGGCTTACCGCTACCTCTTAAGCGTGCGGTTTCAAGATCAGGTGGATGTGGAAGTAAAACTGTCGGACGATGCGCTGGCCTCAGTCGTCCCACCTATGACTGTTCAGCTGCTGGTAGAAAATGCCGTTAAGCACAATGTTATCTCACCCGAAGAGAAGCTGTACATTTCGATACATCAGCAGCGCAAGGGCTTGGTGATCAGCAACAATAAGACGAAGAAGCCCGACCGCACGACCTCCTTTCGAAT
>JBCCXG010000596.1:0-4306 GCA_039191945.1 Bacteroidota bacterium | reverse complement strand
GGCCCTGGATCTTTCAGTAGTGGATGAGTCCAGTGGCGCGGTATTGGGTATTGCTTTCACGGGCAACCAGGTCCCTGGAACAGAAAAAATCAGAACCATTGCGCATGCACCCGATGGCTCCTACACTGCACTTCGATGCATTTGGAAGGATTTTGACTTTTTGGTGGAGACGGTGGCGGAGGGGCGTGACCTCGCGATCTTGGTGACGCCGCGGACCAATGCCACGCACCCTGGCCATTTGCGGGCCAAACTACAGCTCCAGTATGGGGCGGTGGGTGAAATTGAGCCCGGCGATCGGCTTCAATTCGGAGACTTGAGCTTCCAAGGTGTCCCTCGTGCTGAGTCGGAAGAGGACTATCTACGGTTTGACTTTGAGGCCGCCTTTGGTATCTCCACCAGGGATGAAGATCTAGAATCGATCCGAGGTCGCATCAAGGAAAAGGAGGAGGATTATTGGCAGAAGAAGCGGTCTTATGGAGATCTTGCCACCGCCTACGACATCGTCCAAAACGCGGTCAATTGGCTCGTTGTCTATGATCCTGCGAAGCAACGTGCGGTGACACCGGTAGCACGGCCATGGAGCTATGGCTGGGGTAACCGACAGGAGGGGGGCTATGTCCAGTTTTGTTGGGACAACTTCTTCGTAGCGTACATGCACGCCATTGAAAGCCCCGAATTGGCCTATAATGAAGTACTTGAGCTGACACGATACATCAAAGCGCTGGGCTTTGTCCCCAATTACGCGGGGCCGGGAGACGTCTTCAGTGAAGATCGGTCGCAGCCTCCAGTGGGTACTTTGATGGTGAAGGAGATTTACAAGAAGTATCCCAACCGGTGGTTTTTGGAGGCATGTTTCGACGATCTGCTCTGTTGGCACCGATGGTGGGCAGACAACAGGGACATTGACGGTTATCTGGCGTGGGGCTCGACACCCTTTTCACCAATGACTGACAGAAGGCATAGCACGCAAAACAACCATCAGGCAGCTGCTTATGAGTCGGGTTTGGATAATAGTCCGATGTTTGATGGGGTACCGTATGACAGTATTCGGTACGTGATGTTGCAGGCGGATGTCGGCTTGATGGGGCTGTACGTGGCTGATGCCGATGCCCTGGCCGAGATCGCCGATGTCCTGGGAAGAAGTGATGAGGCTGCCGAAATCCGTCAAAGAGCTGACCGCTACCGGGAAAAACTAAGGACACTGTGGAATGAAGAAGTTGGTTTGTTTCTCAACAAGCGCATGGACACCGGGGAATGGAACTACAGCATCAGTCCTACCAACTTTTATGCCCTGATCGGCCGTGCGGCGACGCAACTCCAGGCTGAGCGGATGATTCAGGAGCATTTCTACAATCCAGAGGAGTTTTGGGGTGACTTTATCATGCCCAGTATCTCGCGTAGCGATCCTGGCTACCTGGGTAGAGACTACTGGCGCGGATCGATTTGGGCACCGATGAACTTCCTGGTGTACTTGGGTTTGCGCAACTATGACCTTCCCCAGGCCCGGAAAGATTTGGCAGACAAGTCGTTGAAGCTCTTGGTGAAGAACTGGAATGAAGGTGGGAATGTGCTGGAAAACTATAACACCGAGACGGGGGGCTATCCCGGGCGTAGCAATCTTTTCTATCATTGGGGTGCCTTATTGGGAATGATTAACCTGATGGAAGCGGGTCATATGGCTCCCACTGAGGCCCCACTCGTCAATTGATTGATCATGAAGTACTATTGTCTTGGCGCAATCGCGCTTTTTCTTCTCTCCTGCAGCTCAACTTCGGAGAGCCCAGGGGTACCCTCGCGTAAGACGAAAGTCGAAATCCGCGGAGAGCAATTTCATATCAACGGACAGCCAACCTACCGAGGTCGCCGATGGAATGGCCATCTGATCGAGGGCTTACTCTTCAATTCTCGGATGGTGCAGGGGATATTTGATGATCAAAATCCGAGGACGCAGGATCGATTCAAATACCCAGATACCGGAGTGTGGGACACCGACCGAAACACCAACGAGTTCGTGGCGGCCATGAAGTCCTGGCGAGACCATGGTATGCTCGGATTCACACTCAATTTACAGGGTGGCAGTCCTATGGGGTATGGTAACAAGGACTGGATCAATACGACCTTTGACACGCGGGGAAAAATGAAACCTGCGTTCGTTGCGAGATTGCGCAAGATCCTGGACCAAGCTGACGAACTGGGTATGGTGGTTATTTTGGGCTATTTCTATTTTGGACAAGATCAATACCTCCACGGTGACGATGCGGTGATCGCCGCCACGGAAAATGCCACCCAGTGGATACTCGACCAGGGTTACACGAACGTGATCATCGAAGTCGCCAATGAATGTGACAACGGGGCCTATGATCAGGCAATTATCAAGCGGGATCGTGTACATGAACTGATCAATTTGGTCAAGAGTATCGAAAAGGATGGGCGAAGACTTCTGGTTTCAGTCAGCTTCAACGGAGGTCGGCTCCCATCGCCCAATGTGGTCGAGGTAGTCGATTACGTGCTCCTTCACGGCAACGGGGTCAAAGAGCCCTCCCGTATCATGGAGATGGTCCAGCAGACGAAAGCCATGGAGGAATACACCCCGATGCCGATCGTCTTCAATGAAGATGATCACTATGGGTATGAGCAGGACACCAGCAATTTGAGTGCGGCGGTTATGTCGTATGCCTCATGGGGATACTTTGACTTCCGTCGTGAGGGAGAGCCCTTTGAGGAGGGCTACCAAAGTGTGCCAGTCGACTGGGCGATCAGCAGCGATCGAAAGCGCGAGTTTTTTTCAAAGATCAAAGAGATAACGGGGTATTAGCATGAGAAGTAGGTTATTTGGGCTTTGCCTACTGTTTTGTGTCTCATCGCAAGCGCAACTGCGCATAGCCGGCATGTTTTCCGATTACATGGTCCTTCAGCGTGAGAGGGCCGTGCCGGTATGGGGATGGGGCACCCCAGGAGCGTCCGTTCAGGTGTCTTTCGCAGGTCAAAACGTAGCTGCTGTGATTGATACCTCAGGTAAGTGGCAGATCCGATTGGCTCCCCTGGCAGCAACCGCCGATGGGCAAAGTATGACCATCTCATCTGGCGGTGAGGCCATCAATTTTCAGCAGGTCCTGGTGGGCGACGTTTGGTTTGCCTCCGGTCAATCCAATATGCACTGGAAGGTGAAGAATTCGAATGATGCAGTGAACGAAATCGCGGCTGCGAATTTTTCGGGCATTCGCCTGTATCAGGTACCCAACTTAGTTAGTCGAACCCCTGCGGACGATGTGCAAGGGGAGTGGACATTGTGCACACCCGAGACGATTCCCGAGTTTTCAGCGGTTGCCTACTTTTTTGGACGTGAGCTTCATCAGGCAGAGGACGTACCCATTGGGCTCGTTCACAGTTCCTGGGGGGGTACACCTTCGGAGGCCTGGACCAGTCTGGAGATGCTCGAATCGAAGGTCATCCGGACTTCAGTGAAAGGATTGCGGATGTCCGCGCTTCGCGTGATGACTTCCAGGCGTTGCAAGAGCAGAAGGCACAGCACATGGATGAGATCAGGAAGATCATTGAAGAGGTGGAAGCCAGCGATGACCGAACCTATGCGAAGCTGTCGTACGACGACAGTGATTGGGGTACAATGACTGTGCCGATTCACTTCCACAATACCGATATCGCTGGTTTTCAAGGCATCTCGTGGATGAGGAAGCACTTTACGCTGACCAAAGCGCAAAGCAAGGAAGATCTGGAACTTGTCCTCGGCAGAATCGAGCAGGGGGACAAGACTTACGTCAATGGAGAATTGGTTGGGGAGACTTACCAGACCCATGCTGAGCGACGGTACCCAGTGTCTCGGAAGTTGCTGCGAGCAGGAGACAACGTGATCGCCATTCGTGTGAAACACATGCGCAACGCCGGTGGAGGCATTTACGATGGACCACTCCAGCTTCTTCAAGCCGGAAGGGAAATCCAAGGGCTGGGCGGCATCTGGAAGTACAATCATACCCTGGAGCACAATTTTCCTTTCGATGCCAAGGTATACCCCCACATACCAGGCACCCTCTTCAATGCGATGGTAGCCCCAGTCATTCCCTTTGCCATCAAGGGGGCGATTTGGTACCAGGGAGAGAGCAATGCCAGCCGTGCTTACCAGTATCGGGAGATTTTCCCGGCGATGATTCACGACTGGCGGACGCGATGGGAGCAGGGGCATTTTCCCTTCTTTTTTGTCCAACTCGCCAATTTCCTGGAGACCAAGCCAGAGCCGTCCACCGATCCTTGGCCCGAACTCCGCGAAGCGCAAAGAGAGACCTTAAAGTTG
>JBCCXG010000595.1:0-4307 GCA_039191945.1 Bacteroidota bacterium | reverse complement strand
GATTTGAGGGGGATGGCGCGAAAGCACGATCTGATCGTGATCCAACTGTTCGACCCCCGAGAATCCCTCTTTCCGAGCCTGGGCATTGTACCCCTTTATGAAAAAGAGTCAGGAAGGAACATTTGGGTCAACACGAGCGACAAAGGTTTCAAACGGCTCTTCCACCAAAATCATCATGGCAACACGGAGTCGCTGGAAGACTTTTGCCATCGCAATGACGTGAACTACCTGGCCATCGACACTTCCCGCGACTATGTCCCGGACCTGATCAAGCTCTTTAAAGTAAGGAATCAGAAGAATGCTCAGAGGACTCGCTAAGGTACCGTTGCTTTTGCTTTGTTTTTTTCCACTATCGCAGGCCCTGAGCCAGCAGGTGGAGGTGGCTGGTGGCTTTGTGCAAGATAGCCTCGGGATTGGAGAGGAAATCCAATTTTGGTTGAAGGCCTCCTATCCTCCTGAGTTGGAACTGCTCCTGCCTGACAGCAACTACAACTTTGCCCCTTTTGAACTAGTACGGAGAGAATTCGTACCCACTGACCTTCGGGCAGGCAGGGCCATCGACAGTGCCTACTACACCCTACAGTCTTTCGAGATCGAGGCGGTACAGTACCTGGAACTCACGGCCCTCGCCATCAGCGGAACCGATTCCATGGTCATCACCAGTAATCAAGACAGTATCTACTTCAAGGAGCTTGTTCCGGTGGTGACCGACTCGACGGTGCTGAAGACCAACCTCAGTCATGTCGATGTGAACCGACAGTTCAACTTCCCCATGATGTGGATCGTGATCGTTGCGCTCTTTGTGGTCGCGGTGTCGGTATTCCTCGCTTTCGGCAGTCGGATCCAACGTGCGCTCATGCTTAGGCGCCTGCGTCGAGACTACGAGAATTTCTCATCCACCATCGGTAAATACATCCATCAACTCAAGCAAGACCCTAGGCCCGAGCAAGCAGAACGTGCTTTGACCCATTGGAAGGTCTATCTGGAACGATTGGAACGTCGACCGTACAGCAAGTACACTACAAAAGAAATTCTGGCCTTTGAAGACAACCAGGAGCTTCAGGGCACCCTCAAAGTCATTGATCGAACCGTTTACGGAAAAGTGACCCAGGCCGAGCTCTTCAAGAAGTTTCAGGACATTGAGGACTTCACGCAACATCGGTACACCATGGTCGTGGACAAGGTCAAAGACGGCCAGATGGATACGAGACCTCCAAAGTCAGATACGGACTCGAGCAAAGCCAGGAAAAGACTCTTTGTACGGGCAGACAAAGAGGACAAAGTCATCTCAGAAACAGCCATCACCCAATTTGGGATGACCCAGGAAGAGCTGGCAAAGGAGGTGTTAAACGGTGGTCGCTTCGTCATCTTCTACTATACGATCTCTATTCTCGTGATGACCTTTCGGAGGACCTCGAAAGTAAAGTTCCTGAAGCATAACGAAAATGCCTTCAAAAAAGGCTGGCTCTATACGGCGATCACGTTCTTGTTCGGATGGTGGGGGTTTCCATGGGGATTGATTTATACCCCTCAAAGTCTCTACATCAACCTAAAGGGCGGCAAAGACATTACAGAGGAAGTGCTCAAAAGTGGAAGGAGATAAGCAATGTTAGACGAGTCCTGGCTATCACCGAGTTGGTTTACCTCATCGAGACTTCAAAGTTTCGAATGGGAAAGTCCTTTGTGGTTTTGGGCGCTGGCCCTCATCCCCCTTGTGCTATTGATACGTTGGCTATTGGCACTCAGACGAAGAAAAAACCTGCCGGTAGCGCTGACCAAGAAAGAACTCTTCAGTAGTCCGATCAGCTACTTGCGCTTCCTGCCGATGTTGTTCTTTTTGCTGGCCGTCATCGGAATGATCATATCCATGGCGAGACCACAGACGACCAACGAGCAGGTCGAGCAGTGGAGTGAGGGGATTGATATCATGCTCACCATTGACATCTCCGAGTCGATGCGCATCGAGGACTTTCGACCCAACCGCCTCGAGGCAGCCAAGAACGTTGCCAGAGACTTCGTGGCCGGTCGATTTCAAGACCGGATTGGGCTGGTCATCTTCTCGGGTGATGCCTATTCGCGCTCGCCGCTGACCACCGACTATGAACTCTTGCAAAACTACATCAGTGATATATCCTTCGAACTCATTGAAAACAGCGGCACCGCTATCGGCAGCGCCCTGGCGGTATCGACCAATCGCCTCAGGGAGTCTGACAGTCAGTCGAAGGTGTTGATCCTCTTGAGCGATGGAGACAATACCGCAGGCAATATCGACCCCATCACGGCGGCCAAGTTGGCGGCCGCTTACAACGTGAAGATCTACACCATCGCCATCGGACGTGAAGGCCGAGTACCCTTCGGAACTAACTTCTTCGGTCAGCCGAACTACGTGGAGAATACTCTGGACGAAACCAATCTTCGAGAGATCGCAAAGATTGGCAATGGCAAATTTTACAGGGTATCTGATAATCAGGCGCTGGAAGCGGTATTTCAAGAGATCGATCAACTCGAAAAGGCCGAAATCAAAGAATCGCGGTATAAGGATACCACTGACTATTACCCTATCTATCTGAAGTGGGCCATCTGCTTTTTTCTGTTTTGGCTTTTGACCAAATCCACTTTTCTGGCCAACGCACTGGCAGACTGATCTTTTTTATCCGAATTGGTGTTGTGATTATATGGCGGTGATGGCTCCAAATCCGGGGCTGTCTACAACGAATATGATCCGCGTAAGCGGACGTAGTTTAGGTTGATTTTTAGCCCCGGCTACCTGGTTGAGTCGGGGTTTTTCTTTGGGAGGCAGCCTAAAGCCGTCCCCTTCCTACTTTGCTGATTAAGGTCATGAATCGGTCTTGCCAGTGTCATTGATTTTGCCCTCTGAATGACGGTTCTTCGAAGTCTTGAAGTGAGAAAAACATCGTAGCAGGCCGTTAGGATTCCTAGGTGCATGTAAAGGAACTTCCTGGGTTAGGTTTTGAGAGCTTGCTTATTACGAATGTTGTACAAAAGGCAGGTCTGCTGGGCCTGCTTTTGTTGTATAACTCAAACTATGTTCCGGATCGCAAGACCAGATTAGCCGAAAAATCAATGGTATGGATTAGCCGTCCCCCCAGTACGTTGATCACTCAAAAGTCGCAGTACAGCTCCTCCCATCTCTTGAGCCAAGCCACCATACGCTGCAGGTGCGAGTCGTTGAAAAAATTGTTGGACCAGTCATCATAGTGCTCGTACTGGTACCGAAGGAAGAAGGTCCAAAACATCAATCCCAGGTACGGGATGGCGGCAATCTCCTCGTCCGAGATATCGGCACCACTCTGATAGGCCTTGAGAAAGAGGTCCCATTGACGGCTTGCTTCCCGCTGCGTCAAAAAAGAATGTACGATGTGCAGGAAGAAATGCACCTGGAAGGACATCAGATCATTGACGAGGGGTCCCTTCCCAGCGAAGTCAAAGTCAAACAAAGTAAACCGATCGTGCTCGTCAAAGTGGAAGTTCTTCGGTAGATAGTCGTAGTGGCAATAGCCATAGTTCCAAAATCGAGCGTCGAATCCAGCCATCTTACAAATGACACGATCACTCAATTCCCGCAAGTACTTGTATCCTTCCGGATAAGTGGCAAAAGCAGGCTCCAAAGCCTGCACCGGAGACAGCAGCGTGGTGTAGATATCGTAGGTGGGACGCGGATACATCAATTGGATCTGACTGGTGATGTTGTGGTTATAGGCCATCTCACGTCCGACAATTTGCACTTGCTCGTTGCTCAGGTGTCGCACCGTTTTGCCAGGGGCGTAGGTAAAGAGTATGCCATGCCTGATACCCTCTGGCGCTTTGAACTCCTGAATTTTCTCGCCGTGCTTGTCCTTGAGCGCAAAGGACACCTTGGCGTCCTGTTGGTGCAGGATATCGAGCAATTCGACTTCTCCTTTGATCTCAGAGAGTGGACGATGAGTGCGCCGATATACCTTCAAAATGTATTGCGTGCCCGCTTTCGTGTCGATGCGGTAGGTATCGCTTACTCCTCGCATCAGGAAGCTGCAAGTCGCGTCCTTCAGACCATAGCGTTGTGCAACAAAGCGACCTAGGGCTTTGGCCGAAAGCGTCGAATATTGAATAGGAAAAAGGTCAGTCACTGGATTGGGTAGTTTATGACGGTTGAGTAATCCTGGCCCTTGAAATGCGCCTACAAATGTACTATACGAGGCCCGTAACCTCCAAATGACGAGAGAAAGCGCATTAAACCCGGAATCAATGCCGTTTAGTTAGTGGTATAAGTGGTTGATTTTTAGTATCTTAAGGATATAAAAAAACAG
>JBCCXG010000594.1:0-4322 GCA_039191945.1 Bacteroidota bacterium | reverse complement strand
CTGTCGGTAACCGTCAGAATGACCGCCCCACCATCGTCGAGATTCGATACACCCAGTCTGGCCAGTCGGGTCCCTTCTCCGATAGGGAAGATAAAATCATCATCACCCACTTTCACCACTGGCCCGACCACAAAGCTGTTCTCATCGGGGGTAGTCCCGATCGGAAAAGCATCCAGAACACCGTCGTAAGATACGGTGGCATTGTCGCCAAAAGTCAATGTGTTGGACCCACTGGACTGCACGATACCCTCTACAAAATTGACCCCAGCCCGTGACGTCACATCCATATTGAGTTGCAGGTCATTATTCCCAGGAGCAGTGTTATTGATGACCATGTTGTCGAATAAGGTCGAACCGGCGCTTCCGGTAATCACCTGGATTTGCGATCCGTCAAAGGTGACCTGACTTGCTCCTCCAGCGGACAAAGTCCCATCGATACCCCATGCGGCTCCACTGAAAGCAATAGATTGATTCGCCAAGGATAAGGTACTCCCTGACGCGACTGAGAGTTGGCCATTGATATCCAGTGGGTCATTGACGGTTTTGGTACCGCCTCCGGTGATGGACACGTTACTGAATGTAATGGTGCTACCCGAAGCACTTCCTATGCTTTGATTCGCACCGTTGAAAGTGGTTGTCGAGAGGTTATCTGTAAAATTTCCGTTGGTGGCATCCACACTGAGATCCCCACCTATGGTCACAGTATGAGCAGCATCAGTCACCTCAAAGTTGCCATCTACAATGTTAAAGTCATTGGCCACGGTAATCTCCGCCGTCGTTCGAAATACTGAGCCAGTACCTGTCCCAGCTGCGTCAATGGTCAAGTTGTGAAAGGAGAGCCCTCCGGAGACGGTGATGTCGGTGCCGCAATTTAGCGTCACGGTGGAGGTACCCGCATTAAATGTACCCAAGTTGGTCCAGCTGCCTCCTGCGCTGATGGCACTGGCGCCGGTAACGGTCATGGTCCCCGAATTGACGAGATCCTCCTCTACGATCAGGGTCTGTCCCGCATCGATGGTCAACGTCGCGCCACTAAAGATGGTGAGACTCACGGACTCCGCTGCGCTGCCACTGATCACCGGATAATCTGTTAGCAATCCTCCTGGGATGTGTACCGTATTACCCGGTCCAGGACTATTGTCTTGAGGTACCCCCGGTGGCGTCCAGTTGTTGGGATCGTGCCAATCCGGGCCCACTGACCCATTCCAGGTTGCCAATGGATCGGTATACGTCCATTGCACCTCACCGGTACCGGCAACACCGTCGTCTACTTCGAAAGTGGGCCCCGAGAACGCTCCACCAGCGTCCTCAAAAATGATGTTGCTGCCCGCCGCTTCGTTTCTACGTACGTTGTTTGTAGGACCTGTATTGAAATCGACATCAGCGGCCGTGAGGTCCGTCCCCAAATCATTGCTCAGCCTGAGGTATTGGCTGCCCGTACCATTTTGAAATGTCCCACTGGACAAGCTGGTCAAAGTACTGCCAGATTGGAGATGTAGGCCCTCCCCCGCCAGGTATTCGATGAGGAAAAAGTCCGCACTAAAGGTTCCGCCGGTCTCCACTACAAACTCATAGTCACCGCTTGTTCTTCGGCTCAAGGTGGCCACATTGCTCGCGTCGGTGCCACTCAGCGATAGCGAACCTCCACTTTGGACTACCAAGTAGCCATCATCACCAAGGCGCAAAGCCTCATTCTCACCGATCTCCAGCGTAGCGGCGATGATCACGTCATCTTGTTGACCATCATTGTCCCCTACCAAGAGGTCGTAAGTATTCAAATCAAGACTACCAGCTAGCAAACTGAAGTCGTGACTCAGTAACAAGTCTCCGATCAACTGATAGGAGGCTGCGCTACCTGACGATTCTCCGATGACGAAGTTGTAAAATTCAGATGCTCCCGGATCAATCGTCCTCATTGCCACATCATCAGGCACCAAAGAAACAGTCCGTGATCGTGCGTTGATATTGCCAGCGTTAATAAAATTTCCCACCACCACCATGTCATGCGCGAGTAAGTCCAGTGATCCCGAGGTAAGATCGAAGTCGTTGGCTACTTGAAGGTCCTCAGCCAGCGATACCAGTCCGACGGTATTGATCTCCAGATCATAAAAGCTGTCACTGTTGTCTATGCTCTCTGCACCAGAGGTGGATGTAAATGTCACTTTACTGGTCCCAAAAGTGAAAAGCGCATTGGTCAATCGTAGCCAACTACCTCCTATTTCGATATCATCATCACCTCCGCGGCTGATCAGGCTTGCACTGGCCTCAAAAGTCAAATCACCACCAATCCTCAGGTCGATGTCTCCCATATCGTCCGTGTCCAATACTAGCCGAGCGTTGACCTGCAAAGTAAGGTTCTGCGCTTCCGCGACTAACAAATTATCTTCGACGATCGGCTCATTGAGCGTCTGAGGAATGACCACATTTTGGGTGGATGTGGGTACGACGTTGGTATCCCAGTTGCCAGAGGTAAACCAGTCGGTACTGACTGCTCCGGTCCAGGTGACCGTCGGGGGCTGGATCCAGGTGATCAGATCATTGGGGTCTTCGTCAAAGTCCTCGCCTGAAAACCCACCGCTAAAATTATAGACCTCGATAGCTCCGGTCGATGCCGTGGCTTTGTAAATGTTGCTGGCTCCTCCACCCGGGTTATCATCGAAAACGACATTCTCCATTCTATTCGCACCGGTAAGATCCTGGGTATTCTCAATTCGGAGGTAGCGACCGCCAGCTACACCATTTTGGAAGCTACCATTGCTGAAATTGTTGGTGGGATCGATGTTTACGTTGGCGTTGATGAAGAGCCCCTCTGTACCGATATATTCGACTACATAATTCTGTGCGGCCACTGTACTTTGGTTACCTATAGCTCCAGTTGCCGTGAAACGGTAATCGGTCGTACCTGTACTCGTCATTATCGCTGGCTGCGCAGAAGTACCCACTAAGCTGAAAGATGCACCAGGATTGACCACAACCTGCACATCGTTGCCTAGCGCAAGTGTGCCCCCAGGTTGAGAAGCAGTGCTAACATTCAATGTACCAAACACACCGACGACATCTTCTGCATCTCCTACGGAAAGGGTCTGACCATTGACATCAAGTGTTCCCGCCGTTATTGTCAAATTGCTTAGCAAGGTCATATCGCTCACTAGCTCATAGTTCCTCCCTGACGCATCGATCTCCATACTTCCTCCAATGATCGAACCATTGGTACCAATAGAGGGGCTACCCGAAGTGGCATTAAGCAGGTACAACCCGGTACCACTATAGGTCCCGGTACCTGTAGCATTCATGTTACCTGCAATGGCGGCCCGCAAGCCATTGATATCGAACGTACCGCTAAATACATTGATATCGCCTAGTATGGTGATGTTTGAGGTGGCCACTTCGACATTACCTCCTGATTTGTTGACGAAGACGTTATTGAAATCTTGCGTACCTGTCTCGCCGATATCCAAGGTTTGATTGACAGCGCCGTCAAAGGTCACTGTACCACTCCTCGCGATGAACTGACCATCTTCGTTCCCATTGTTGGTATCCCATCGTCCGGCCAGATTGATCGAGTAGTTGTTGCTAGAGGCATCTAAGGTGGCATCTCTAAAGGTGAGGTTGCCATCAATGTCGACGTTCCCTGCCAGTGTTTTGGTGGAAGCGTTGTCCAGGTCCAGGTTTCCATAATTAACCCCTCGGACGGCTTGGTCAATCGTACCCCAGTAGCGGGCGGTGCTGTTCTCATGCAAATCATAGCTGGCAAAATTCACCGGAAAGTTATCCGCTCCATCCACATCAATGATCTCACTGTCAGCGAGTGAAAAAGTTCCTGTACCCGAGGTGTTGTCAATCAGGTAGTCAAACACCTCCAAAATGTTGATTGTATTATTGACGGTCAGATTTCCCGTCAAGTCGACGTTCCCTTCATGCTGAATACCACCAATCAGGCGGCCCAACTCGACGTTCGCGTTACCACTTAAGGTGAGGTGGTGAAACTCGACTGGGAAGTCGCCGGCGGTGAGTTGCCGAATGTATTGGTTGCCTGCGGCCCGGTTGAACTCGACGGTACCATCTCCCGTATAGCTGCCGGCCGCCGCGATCCAGTCATCTCCAGAAAAAGTATAGGTCTGCGAGGCTACCCCATTGAAAGTTCCACTGATCGAGACGTCTCCCAGAAAGGTGATGCCCCCACCACCAGAGAAGGTAACACCCGCCTCAATCTCAAAAACATCATTGACTGTAGTCGTCCCGGCTGTGGTCTTCGTTCCTGTACCCGAGGACCGGAGTTCGTCGAACGACATATTCGTAAGGAGTTGGTTGCCCCCATTGAG
>JBCCXG010000593.1:0-4332 GCA_039191945.1 Bacteroidota bacterium | reverse complement strand
CAATATTCTCACTCAGCGGGAAGCGACCGAGGGAACCTTTGTCCAGACCCACCTAAAGGCTGGGGCGCCGAGCATTGAGTCCTATGATAACGCCCAATATGCCCAGCGCTATGGCGGGGACCTCATGCTTAACCACCGAAAGGGTAAGTGGGATATATCATTGGCAACAAGCTATTTGCGAAACGACATCGCAGGTCGTCGAGAAGGAGACGTCTACACGCTGCGCAACGATACCCTGACACGTTTCCCATCGGATGGTGAACGAAGTTTTGATGAAATCAACTACTCGGGTCAATTGGCTATCGGCTACGCCCCAAACGAAGACAATCATCTTAATTTCGGCTTCTACGGGGGCCGGAGAACCAAGGACCGTACGGCAGATATTCTCTACTACGACAATCATGCGATCTACCAGGGAGAGCGCTTATATACCCTGCAGTACTTCAATGAAAACTTGCGCATTCGCAAGGGCGATTTTATCTTCAGCGCACTGGATTACGTGCATCGATTCAAGAATCAGTCCGAGCTCAGCACTTCAATCCTTTACGAATACACCCTACTTGGAGGCCCCACAACTAACCGGAATTTGGCCTGGCCTGACACTCAGATTATCTTACAAGACGAGTTCAATACCAATGAAAATCCCTTACATGGCGTAAGGTGGGAATTGAACTATTCCACGAAGGAGCGGCCGATCGGGACATGGGAGTTTGGCTATCAGTTTCGAAACCTCAATCATACCGGCGACTTCCTCTACGAACGCCGCAGCAATGCAACTGGCGACTTTGAGTTGGTACCTGAATTTTCCAGCGAAGTCGACCTCCATCGACAGATCCATTCGGCCTACGGCGTGCTGACGGGCACCCGAGGTGCTTGGGATTACAGTGTAGGCTTGCGATTGGAGTACATGGGGCGAGATCTCGAACTCCGGGACAAAACAGGAGCGCTTGACACGACCTACGCCTACGACTTCCTACAGCCCTTTCCCAGTGCCAGTTTTCAGTACCGCTTCAATGACGAAATGAGGCTTAAAGGTGCTTATAGTCGCAGGGTGCAACGCACAACGACTTTCAAGATGAATCCATTTCCGGAGCGTGAGCACTCAGAAACTCTGGAACAAGGTGATCCAGAGCTACTTCCTGAGTTTATCGACCTGTTGGAACTGGGCATCATCAAGGATTTCGGGGAGCAATCAGTCTACGCCACAGGTTACTATCGTAGCGTGCATAACCTGGTCAATCGGGTGAACACCGTATACAACGACACCATTCTCAACCGTATCTACTCCAACGTAGGCGAAGGGCTCTCTCTTGGGCTGGAGTTGGGTTCAGAACTTCGATTTACAGAGTGGTGGGATGCTTTCATAGGAGGAAACGTCTATCGCTACACCATCGATGGCACCTTTGATGACCGGTTGGTGAATACCCAGGCTTGGGTCTACAGTTTCAATGCCAATACCACCTTTAAACTACCCAAAAAGACCTCGGTACAGTGGTCGCTCAACTACCTGTCTGACCGCAACACTGCCCAAGGAGAAGACAGTCGTTTTTTCTCGCCGAATTTGACGCTACGAAAGACTTTTAAAGGTGAAAAACTGACTATGACACTACAATGGCTCCATATGGACATGGGCCTACTCGACACCAACGAGCAACGTATTACCACCTGGAGAGAGGGCGAATTCTTTACCACCACCAACTACCTTTATGAAGTAGATCTGATCATGGTCAACTTCACTTACACCTTCAACCAGCGCAAGAACAAGGGAAGTTTCATCAAGAGCGAATTCGGAGCACAGGAGTTTTAGTTTGGTCACCTTTTCACTTCCAGACCACAATCCACCTAAAACCGCTTAGGCGATTCAATACGTTCCTTTGTCCTGAGCCCTGGCCATCGCCACAAGGGGTTGATCTAGCTGACGCACTAAGGGCTAATCCGAATCATGAGAAGGCTGCAGTACCGTGATTCCCTGATGTTGGAAGTCATCCATCTGCTCCAGGGCGCTTGCCGCAACCTCCCAACCCACAATGCGATTGATCATTTGCTCGGGGGCTATGCGTCCGGATCGGATCATCTCGAAGACTGCTGGATACCGAAAAGCTTGCATGCCGTGACTCCCAATCAACTCCAGCTCCTTTGCGATCACCCAGTGCATGGGGATTGGTGGCATGTGGTCTTCACCCGCCAGCAGCCCTACCTGGATGTGCTTTCCTCTTTTGCGTAGGCTCGCAATGGAATCAACACAGGTTTGACGGCTACCCAAGGCATCTATAGAGACGTGCGCTCCACCTGAAGTGTACTCCATGACTTGTTTGACCACGTCTCCCTGCCGCGAATCGATGAGTTTCGAGGACCCAAAATTCGCGGCCATCTGAAGGTTCTCCTGGTTGACGTCAATAGCAATAACCTGGGCACCCATCGCAGCACCGATCATTACTGCCGAGAGACCCACGCCCCCGCAGCCGTGCACCGCCATCCACTGTCCACCTTGCACCTTTCCCTGATCTACCACCGCCCGAAATGAAGTAACAAAACGGCAACCTAAGCTGACTGCAGCAAGACTCGACACATGACCTGGCAACTCGACCACGTTCGTATCAGCGTAGCGTAAGCTGACATACTCGGCAAAAGAACCCCACGCGGTGAACCCCGGCTGAAACTGATGGTCACAAATTTGGTGATTGCCTGAAGCGCACCATTCGCAATGGCCACAACCGGCAACAAACGGGACAGTGACTCGTTCACCGCCCTTGAACCGGCGGACATCAGCACCTACCTCTACCACCTCCCCTACCAACTCATGGCCAGGTACATGGGGCAAGACAATGTCGTCGTCATGCCCCATCCAACCATGCCAATCACTGCGGCACAAGCCCGTATACTCTACTTTCACAATGACGCCATCCCCTGGGCACATGGGGTCGCCCACGTGTTGTACTCGAGGCCGCTCTTGGAACTTCTCAAAATAGATGGCTTTCATGCTGCCAAAGCAGGGATACGTACTTCCATCATCAGGATTGGAGCATATAGGACCTATAGACTATCAACAGGCACGAACCCCCTAGTGAAGGCTCGAGGAGTGGCTTCAATCGTCTATCTCGAAGGCCACTTTTAAGTTGACCCGATACTCGACGATGTCATCGCCATTGATCGTGACGCTATGATTTTGCACATTGGCCGAACGAATGTTCTTAACAGACTTTCCCGCTTGCTTGATCGCTTTTTTCACCGCATCCTCCCAGCTCTTATCTGAGTTGGACAAGATCTCGATCACTTTGACTACTCCCATGATTTTTAGGTTTGGGTTTTTAAAAATGGTTTATCCGATAATATACTGGAATTATGTGAAAAGTGACATTGGATAGCTGATCGCCTCTGATCAATGCTCGAGTGCGGTAGCTAGACGATCCGGAAGATAGTCCTGATCCAGGAGGTTGACCGCGACAAATCGGATCCACTCCATAGCCCTTGGCTCAATGCTTTTCAACTGACTGATAAACAAGTCATTGTAATCCGATAGCTGGGTGTCCGCCACCGTGGTGAAGACCACAAGTACCAGCTTTAGGCGTTTTTCATATACTTTGTCGTAGATCCTGATGATCTGTAGTGCCTCTAAAATCAGTTCGTCCAGCTTACCGATCTCATCACGCCTGAATTTGATTTTGAAACCGACATGTGTCTCCAACTTGTCGGATTGTAGCAAAACTTCGATGGCATCTTGAGAAGGAAGCTGCACATACTTCGTCGGTTCGAAATCTGGGGAAAGCCGTGTAATACAACGCTCGACACTGTTGGCCGTCACAACCTGACGCATCGAGGTCAGTTGCAGTTGGTTCTCATCAAAAATCCGCCGCGCTTCGTCCCAACTGTCGTCAGGACCCAATAGCTCCATGTTTTTTGCGAGTATGCGTCGCAGGCGGCTGTCGTCCGTTTGCACGATACTTTCCATCTCCTCCATTGCTAAAGAGGTGAGTTGCGCCCAAACCGAGGGTATGGTCTTTTCCCTGCCGATATACCACTCGTAAAATCCCTGCAAGGCGTCTTGGAAATCATAGAAGTTATGCATGAAAACCTCTCGCTCGGCGGTAGCTTCCTGCACAGCGATCTTTGTCTTTTGGGTCGGCGCTGGTTTCTTTTTGGTCGGTGGTTTGGCATCGGTCAGCATGGCATCTAGCTGGACTGCCGGTGGGCTTGGCTCCGGTTGCCGGTCCTGGGTTGGTGGAGAGGGTTCCACGGGGTCAGCTCCATTTGGGTCCTCTAAAGTTGGAGCTTCCGACGCTTGTTTCTCATCGATGGCTGCAGACGCGGGTGGTTCACTGGGTTCGAAGCGCT
>JBCCXG010000592.1:0-4332 GCA_039191945.1 Bacteroidota bacterium | reverse complement strand
GGATTGTTGGGATTGCAAACGTAAATCAGTCGCGTATCACCGTCTATCGCGGCGTACATAGCGTCCAGATCATGCGACCAGTCAGGTTTGGAAGCGATATTTTTCCACTCTGCTCCTACGCGCTGGGCGGTTCGCACCACGGACATGTAAGCCGGGTCTGCGGAAATTACGTTGCCCTTACCGTCCATGAACGACATGACCGCAATCTTCTCGAGCAGGTCGGTAGATCCGGGCCCCAAGATGATTTGCTCGGGTTTCACTCCTTCCTTCTCCGCGAGCATCGCCACGAGCTCCATGACTTCTTTGTGCGCGTAGAGATTACCTCCATTGGCGTATTCCACGATCGCCTTCGTCGCAAGCTTGGACGGGCCATACTTGTTTTCGTTAGCGTTGAGCTTAGCCTTGAGCGGATAGTCCTGATAAGGGAAGGGTCGTGTGAGGGCCCGCGGTTTGTTGTGCCAAAAGGGTGCTGTCTGCAGTTGAGGACTGGCTACTGCACCCCAGGGCAGGGCGGCACCTAAAGTGGCGCCACCCGCCGCAAGGGCGGTTTTCCTGAGTAAAGTCCTGCGTGAGATTCGATTGTTCATCAGCATTTGTGCTTTTGATTTGTCGATTTAGTTCGATTCGATGGGATCGGCGTTGAGACCAATGTCACCCTGCGTCCGGATCGCTGTGAGGCTGTTGTCCGCATAGACCGTCACATGGGCATCGTACTCAGCCAGTCCATCATAAAAGTCCAAGTCATCGATCACGAAATACTTGGCAGTTGAGAACTCTCCGAAGTCAAAGCCCTCGCCGGTATTGGTTACCGTGTAGAGGTCGACGAGCATCCCCGTGGCGTCGCCTGTGGCCCCGCCAATGATCGCGGAGGGCATTTCCTCCTCCATGCCCACGTTGTAGAGAGATAGCTGCACGAGGGTCTTGCCATCGTTGCCTCTCCAGAAGACAACGCGACCGTTGAGCGAGTCTCCAGCCATGGCGCTGAGCTCATAGGCGGTGAACTCTGTCAGCGTGCCAGCCCCGGCTTCCGTCGTGAGGATCGGCTCAAAACTCTCTTGCTCGCAGGCCACAAACCCAACGGATAGGACCATGAGCAGTAATGTATATATGCTGTTTTTAGCAGTTTTCATGTTTGTATTGCTTTGATGTTTTTAGAAGGAGAAACCCATTCTGGCGAAGTAGTAGGCTCCACCTGAACCTTGCTGAAAATTGGAGTAGAGGCCAAAGTCTCTGTTCTCATATCGGATGACATCAGGCAAGTTGTTGAACACGTTGCTTCCGCCAGCAGTCAGTGAAAGGTTCTTGGTCAACTGGTAGGAGATGCCCACATCAAAGATCAGCTCCGCACCATAAGTTTGGTCAGCGTATTCGATGACGGGATTGCCTTCTGCATCCAATAGGTTAGGAATGGTCTCCGTCAGCACATTGTAATCCGCGTTGATGTCCTTGATGTTGCTCAGGTCATTTTGACGCGAAGTGACTTCACCCCAGTAGCTAGGTCGGACCATGAATCCGAAACGACCGATGTTGTAGTTGAGCGTACCAATCAATCGTGAAGTCGGTGTGCCTGTCTCGAACTGTGCGATACTTCCGCGCTGCACGTACTTGGCTGCAAGCTCCTCGTCCGTGAGTTCCGTATTCAAATCAGGTACGGTCGCTTCCTCGAAGATATTTTCTCTAAAGGTCGCGGCGAGAGTCGCGGCAAACTGTCCTTTACCAATCTGCTTACTGTAGTTGGCGACGATCTCAATCCCTCTCGTAGAGATGGTTCCGCCGTTGATTCTAAACTGTGCTTCGCCATCTCCGATCAGTGGACGAAGGGCCGGCGCTTCGCTGGCGACGAAAGGGTCTGTCTGGAAGATGCGGTCTTCGATCGTGATGTCGTAGGCATCTACACTCAAGCTAAAGCCGTCAAACAGCTGCGCAGCAAATCCAATGCTCAGGTTGCGAGAAGTCTCCTCCTGCAAGGCGCCGATACCAATCACACGAGCCTCTGAGCTTCTGTTTGGATAGATCGTAGCATCTGCAGGGATCGTATTGACGAAGTAAGTAAAGGTGTGCGAGTAGTTGAGCTCCTGCAATGAAGGGGCTCGGAAGCCTGTGCTGTAAGAGCCACGAAGGGCAATATCGTCAGTAATAGAATATCGCGCAGCCACTTTGCCGGTCAGGACGTTGCCGAAATCACTGTAGTTTTCCACACGTGCGGCACCCGCGATCAATAGTGATTTGGTGATGTCAAGCTCCACATCGAGGTAAGCGCCTGTAACGGTACGGTATTCGTTGGCCTCGTTGTCTGAGCTGAAACCGGTGAAGCACTGATTGCCTTGCGAGTAGTTCTTCACGAGTGTACCATTTCGGTCATAAGGCTGTACCACTTGTGGGCATCCTTTTGAGTCCACGATGGGAGTGGAATTCTGATTTTCTAAAGGCATGCCATCAGGACCGACAAGCAGCTGATCCAACTCATCCGCATAGAACACACCTGCAATGTCACTGGCTCCGTAGGACTCTGGCTGGCCTTCGCTGATGGAGTAGTTTTCAACTCTCATCTCGACACCGGCGCCGACATTCATCCCGGCAAGCACATCACCGAAAAAGCGTGACACATCCACGTTGGACGTGTTTTGCCAAAAAGCGTGATTTCCCAGATCCATGTCTACTGGTGATAGGTCCCCATGCGTCACGTTGATCGTATTGATCATACCAATGTCCATAGCGTTGCGACCGAAAGTATTGCTGATGTCCACTCGGTAATCACCCACCGAGCCATTGACTCCGGTAGTCACGTAGATGTTGGACTGATCAGTAGTCATTTGAGGACGGAAGCCATTCGGGTAGAGACCGGCAGCCCCTGCCCTACTGTTCCACGATGGAGATCGGTAGAAGCAGCTAAAGCCTTCGATGTTTTTGAAACCGATGTCACCATTGGCGTAGAACTCGAAGTCGGGTGTAATGTCTATGCCCATGTTGAAACCCATCGATCCCATATTGACCGCAGGCATCCCCTGGTAAGAGGCAACATCGTACTGCTGTATACCCCGAGCCTCCATCAATCCGACGTTGGTGGACAACTGCTCCGGAGTGAAGCCATTGTACGTGCCGTTGGCTTGCGCAATCAGCAACTCCGGGTTGGTGATCATGGGTCTACCGTCAGGGCTCGTTCGCTCATTGTTGAGGTAGCTGCTGTTGAACGTAGAGTAACGTGCATAGTCCAGGACGGTGGCTCTGACCGTAGGTCGATCTTGTCTCAAGAGACCCGTAATGTTCAAAAAGCCTTTGGACCCCAAATTGAAGCCGTAGTTGGCATCGAATTGGTAGTTTTCCCCATCCATACCGGAGGGAATCTCATCCTGCAAGATCTGCTCACCGGCGGTCAGTCCGCCATAATCGTTTTCAAACTTGGGTGTCGACATGTTCGGATATCCACCCACAGTCAAGTTGCCAGTGAGCTGGCCTGCTGACTCTTTGAGCACAATATTCATCACCCCGGCAATGGCATCCGATCCGTACTGTGCAGCGGCACCATCCCGTAGAATCTCCACCCGATCAACTGCCGCCATCGGAATGAAGCTCATGTCCACCGCATTGGCTGGTGTACCGGTTTGTGAGCCGTTGAGTAGCGCGGAGGTATGCCGTCGCTTACCATTGATGAGGACGAGCATTTGATTTGGTGCCAGCCCTCGCAAGGTCGGAGGCTCCACGGGCGAGCTCAGGTCACCTCCTTGGGATCGAACCGCATTGAACGAGGGTGCTGTAGCCACCAGTAATTGACTCAAGTCAAGCTGTGGCGAAACCGCGGCGGCCTCTGTAACATCAATCACGTCGACAGGCGCGGGCGTCTCGAGTTTTGTTCTCCCTTGTGATCGTGAACCCACCACGACGATCTCAGCGAGCTCGGACGTGCTAGGCACGAGGGAAAGGTCGATCGTAAACCGTCCATTGATCGGAATCTCTTGCGTTTCAAATCCAATGGAGGAGAAAACCAAGGTACCATCCGATGGCGCAGACAGGGCATACTTGCCATCTATATCGGAGATGGCACCAGTGGCGGTACCCTTGATGAGGACGTTGACGCCCGGCAGGGTGCTCCCTGAGGGGTCTTTGATCACGCCCGTCACGGTGGACTGGGCGGTGGCGCTCCAGCTTCCTGCTATTAACAGTAAACACGCGCATGTGCGAGTAATGAACTTTCTCATAGGCATCTTCATAGGTTAGAATTACTGCAACAAATAGAGATTCCGGTAGAGAATATGTCAATGGGACGTCACTAATTTTACATTCTTTTTATTATAGGGATGCCTTCATTAAAATATGTGAGAATTAAGGTGTGAT
>JBCCXG010000591.1:0-4333 GCA_039191945.1 Bacteroidota bacterium | reverse complement strand
GGACCGTGTTGGGACCTGTTCCCGCGATTGGGGTACCATTCTTAGTCCAGCTATAGCTACTCCCACCCGAGGGGGTCAAAGTGATGGGAGTACCTGCGCAGCCCCAGGGAGGAGCGATACTGGGAGTAATATTGATATTACCCAGCGTTTTTGCAGAGATCGTAAAGGAGCCAATGGACACACTGTTTTCAAACACTTCATAGGATCCGGCGTTGAGTTGATCAATCGTACTGAAGGTGGCCATGCCCCCGGGTACCGGGGTGAGGGAAACAGTTCTATACCCGCTACCATTGTCATATTTGTAGGTACAGGAGCCACAGTAGTTGTCAACGGCAAATTCAAAGACTTTCGGTAGGTCTGCCGGGCACTCCGATCGATCGGGCCAAAAGAGTGATCCTTGCTGGGCGCTTGTGCTGAAAGCTGACAGCAAGGTGAGCCCCAGTATCAAGCGATAACTCGACAGGAAGAGCCGCCAATGCGTCCTGATACGATCATTACGTTGCTGAGTGTTCTTCATGGTTGGGGACATCTAGAAAGTGATTGAGAGACTACGGGATACTGAGGTAAACGAGTAACATTCCAATCCAAGGGATGCAAGGCACATGGTAGCATCGACATCTGTTCTAGATCCGTTGAATGATCCAGGTCATGCGCGTGGTAAGCAAATAAATGCGCCCTTTCGTCCGCCGGAGGCACAAACATCGACAGAGCGGCTATATCTGGCGGTTGAGCAAAAGCCAATGACGTGAAAGTCATCAGGGTGAAAATGAGGAATGAGTATCTCATTATTTCCGTTGGTTTTGGTTGTTAGTTATTTCAGATGATGAAGTTGATAGCGAGGCATTGCTGTTGTCCACAGGACGCCTTGCTTCGTTTGGTTGCGAGGATGACCGATTATCTCCTGATAGGGCCAATCTTGCTTCCAGTTCGGCCCATCCTTGCTGCATAGCGCTTAGCTCTTGTTTTAGCTCAGCGATCTGAGCATTCTTTTCACGTCTTAGCTCAGCAATCTCAGCGTCTTTTTCTCGCTTGACTTCCTCGATTGCTTCGGCGAGGAGGGCGGTGAGTTTTTCGTAAGCCACCGCTTTGTAGCCATCCTCCGAGGTGTGGATCACCTCCGGCGCGATCTGCTCTACCTCCTGGGCGATGAAGCCTATCTCTCGTTGCGTGGAGAAGGATCGGTCTTCGAACTCGTCGTGCCGCCAATCGAAGCTCACTCCTCGTAGTTGCACGACCCGGTCGAGGCTATTGACTAGTGGCTCGATGTTCTTTTTGAAGCGCACGTCCGAGCCGCTCCAGTTACCCGAAGAGCAGTAGGCGCTGCCGTTGACGTGGAGGGTGTAGGAGGGACTGTAGGTGCCTCCGATTCCGACCCTTTGCAAGTCGAGATCCAACGACAGCACATTAGGCTTTGTATCTGAGCCCAATTGCAATCTTGAGCGATGAGGAGTGGTGCCAATATCCCGGGTAACACCAATCACGCCCAGCGAACCTGGATGAGAGGTTCCGTCCGGGCTAAAGACGATCTTCGAATTCAGCTGATTGTAGTTGCCACCTGGTCCATTTTGATGGAGAAACAGCGCCGTTGAGGTCGGCGGATTAATGTTATCATTGCTATTGATCTTCAGTGGTAAGCCGCCAGAACTTATATGCATTCGTGCGGTGGGATTAGTCAGTCCAATACCCACATTGCCACCGTCGACGATTGTCAAATACTCATTGTTATTGGATGAACCTAGACCTACGCCGAGCGAAAATCGATTAGGTACGGAAGGGCCTATAATTGTGCGCTTAGTTGCTGCGCCACTACTGGAAAGCCTAACAATAAAGTCCTGATCAGATAAGTTGGTGATATTCACAACGTTCTCCTCCGTTGAGATAGCTCCTTCGACCCGAAGGGTTTCAGTTGGCAGGGTCGGCTTCGCGTCGATTCTGATCCCCATGCGGCCCTGGACACTGTTAAGGTTATTCGTAGCTTCTACCTTGATCTCAGATGTCGTGATTTGCGCAAAGGATACTTTCGCAAGTATTGCAGCAAGGAGCAGTAGGATAATCTTTTTCATTTTAATTGGTTTGTAGGTTTGGTTTCAATCGCATTGAATCAGAGGTTCAACGCCCGATTATTTCCGAATAAGCGCGTCTTTCAATTCATCAATTTCCTTCTGTTGCTCAATGACATACAGCGTCAGCTCCTCGATCTTCTGCAGCAGCTGCATGTTGAATTCCTTCAGCTTGACACCCTCCTCCGCCATCTCCGCGGCCGAAGCGATCTCAGGCAGGTGCTTATTTTGTTGGATAAAGGCTTCGGTCTCCTCCAGCGAGCGGAGCTCGTAATCGTCAGCAAAGACGAAGTCCGCGCCAATGACGTCGTGGACTTTGACTTCTTCGGAGGCGATTGATCCGTCTACGGTCAACAATTCTGACGGAGCCGATGTGCCAATACCGATCTTTCCATCTCCCGCTATCGTCATTCGAGTTTGCAGCTGCGTTCGAAAACGGATGGGTTGAGCTCCTCCGTTGCTCAGTTCGATGGATAGGTCGTCCAGTTGTACCAGACTGCCGTAGTCTCCTCCCTGCAGGTCACCATCGGCGGCATCGAAATAGACGCCAGCGAAACCAGAACCCGTAGCACCAAAATGACCGTAGGACGGCTCCGCGTTATCTGAAACCACAGAAAGCTTGCCGGCTGGGGCCTCCGTCCCGATACCCACCTTTCCATCGCCAGCTATCATCAATCGTGTTTGCAGCTGCGTTCGAAAGCGGATGGGTTGCGCACTTCCATTGCTGAGTTCTATTGATAAGTCATCCATTTGTAGCAGACTCCCATAGTCTCCACCCTGAAGATCACCGTCCGATGCATCGAAATAGACCCCCGCAAAGCCACTTCCCGACGCGCCAAAGTGTCCGTAGGACGGCTCTGCATTGTCCGTCATCACGGAGAATTTAGCAGCCGGGGACTCCGTTCCGATACCTACACGGCCACTGGTTCCGACAAAAAACCGGGTCGTGTTTGTACTTCCCGACAAGAGCTTCATGAGGTATTTGCTCGAAGTATCCCCCGATCTCACAAAGATCCCGTAGCCATTGTAAGCGAGACGAACATCGGTATCACCTGTGCTGGTAAACATACCCGTCCAGTTGCTACCCGATCCCACGGCAAACAACTCGTGCGAAGTGGAGGTGCCTCCTATCCCGACACGATAGTTGGTAGTGATAGATCCAGCACTAGGCCCGGTCCATTGTTGGGCTTCAACGCAGGTACCTGTCATCGCAAATGACAGGGTTAAGCAGAGGGCTTTCGAGTAGCCAAGCAATTGACTTACCCTTCTGAAGGGTCCTAAGGTTTTTGTCAGGTTAGTTCTCATATTGTTTTGGGTCTAGTTTCAATGTTCTGTCCATGGCCGAAGTTGCGCTTCAGTCGCCCCGAAGGTAGAGGCCGTTGCCTTGAAAGCAAAAGAGTCTTTGATGAAAAAAATCAGATTACCAAATGTTAAACATCTGGAAACATCCGGGTACGTACCCCTGTGTGGTCGTGCGTAGTCTTCGCTGGCTTCACGATTTCTCGGCGTAAAGCAAACGGAGGTAAAAGGGCGTTTTCTCATGTGAAAGGGCATTTTTTTACAAAAACCGACTAGCGGCTTTTACCAGTAATGATTAACCATTGCAAAAGGTTAACACTAAACGGAAACTTTTTTTCCACAAAGTGGCATTACCTATTGTTAACATAGAGGACATGGACCAGGCTCTGGCAGGAATGATGAATTGATCTTCTGCCTAACAGGGGAAAAATAACGATCGGTAACCGGTCATAAGTACCTCACATGACCTGGGCTATCTCCTCCTCAAGGATCAACTTGCCCTTGCTGGATATAGCGCCGATCACCATCGATGATAAGGCCCACACTGTCCTCCCCGATGTAAAAAAGCCGATGCCCTTGGTAATCCTGACCCTCCGTCAGTAAAGTCTCCCTGCCCTCGATCTTCAACAAGGCAATCCGTGCGCCGCCCTGCTCCGCAACGATGAAGCCATTGTACACAATGTCCAACTGGACTACGGGATCAGCAGGCTGAACTTGAGAAGGTCTCGGCTGAGCGATCGACCTGTCCCTTACGGCTGTGGTACGCGATGCCCCACGCCGACCACTACGCTTCAGGAAGGGGTCTGGGTAGTTGAGATCCGGCTCGTACACTTCCCCCTCCTCTGGGGCAATGACCAAACTGGGCGGCCGCTGATTGATGACCAACTGCTCCTCTCCACTGAAGTCGACGATCCGGTAAATAACGATACCCCAAATGGCCAGGACAGCAGGCACGAGAAAGTACAGGTTGCGCT
>JBCCXG010000590.1:0-4355 GCA_039191945.1 Bacteroidota bacterium | reverse complement strand
GGGCTTTTCTCAGGCCCTGAGCATTGCAAAAGTGTCACGCTGATTATCAACGTTATGAGCAGATGTTTATCGAAGATTGTTTTCATGCGCTTTGGGTTTCGGGGGATCATTACTTTTGATACCACTCGCTTAATTCGAAGGCGTTGATCCATGCTCCGGCGCCCCCTTTCCCGCTAAAGTTAATAGTGACTGGGGAATTGCCGTTGGACTCGAACTCAATCACAGATGTGCAAGGTTGTTCCCACTGCATCTCTTTGCCTTCTGTCACCCGTACATCGCGACCACCGTTGCCCATCATGGCAAAACTGGTGATTACGATTTCTTTAGCATAAGGCAGCTTATGCACTGTAAGCGTTTTGAGCTTTTCTTTATTCGGGTCCATCGAATCGGAGTTGCTCCTTGGGGCGTGATGCCAGGTGGTCAAGCGGTAATTCCCCTCCGGCAGGCCTTCTAAGACCAAGTTCACGCCCTCAGGATCCATACCGATCAGTCCGTCCCCATAGGCAAACCCGTACTTCCCGATCACGTTCATCTCCCCCAACCACCTGACGATGCCCTCCTCAGAGGCCGGCTCAACGCGGACAGAAGCGCCTTCAAATTCCTTCAAGGCATACCTTTCTTCCACCCCATCTGTTCCATTCCAGGGTTCCCAGCCAAACTGTAGCAATTGATCGCGTGCTCCTATATCGACACGCTCGCGTTGAAAGTCGTAAATGGGTTTCGCAGATCGTCGAATAACATCGGGATCGTAGGCGACTAATTCCACCTCAGCGCTGGCGGACTTGAGGCCAGGAGCAGAGGCCGAAATGGTAATTGGCCCCACCGTATGGCCTGCTCGGATAAGTGCGGGTGCCACCCCGTACTCCGTAAACATGGGATTCGCGTTGATCCCTGCCCTGTCACCTACTACTGCTCCATCGCCCTTCACGCTGAATTCGATGAGGTGATCCGTCCCGCTGATCACATTACCGGCCTTATCCCGGACACTGGCATAGACCATCAGGATGTCGCTGCCATCTGCAACAAACCGTCGATCCAGTGTATCAATTTTCAATGCGACCCGAGTGGCCTTACCTTCAGTAAGTATTACCTTTTCCATGGTAGCACCATCTGGCATTACCGCCTGAACCTTGAGATCTCCTTTTTGATACGCCAGACCTTCAAAAAGAAACGGCGGATGATCCAACCCGTCATAGATCGTATTCTCGCCGGGACCACTTCTGGCAAGCACTTCCTCATTTACACTAAGCACCACTTCAGCGGCATTGCTGAAGACTGTCAATTCCGTAGTCTCAGGAGTCCAATTTCCCTGAATCTCCAAAACAGGCTCTTCCAACAGTTCCGACTTATACCATTGGTGTTGGGGGCGCGGATAACGGAAGATCGTCATCATGCCACTCCGTGTCCGATCGATAGGATCCTGGGCCTTGGCGTGTGAGGGATGAAAAGTGTAGTATGCGTGGGCCGTCCAGGCAATCAAACCCGTCATCAGTGGATCCTGCTTATACGGGGTCAAAGCCTCCGGCCCTACCCTGCCCTCCATGGCAAGTAGAGGCTCTGATCGATCCCAGATAAAAGGACCATATAGCATATTGGCGTTGATGTCCGTCAACCCAGATGCCTGCCAACCCGTCCACCGAGATCCCTGAGAAGCTGTGAGGCGTTTGGGATCTTCCTGCTTCACTGCGTCATGGAGGCGAGGAACATATCCTCTATGATTGATCCCTGCTCCCCAAATGACAATCGAGGGATGATTTCGGTGGTTACGGATCATCACGCGGGCCGCCAGATCCAGGTTGTCCCACCATTCCTCTTCTTGCGACACCGAGATCCAGGTTGGAGCCTCCTCGTAAACAAGGATCCCCAATTCATCGCAAGCATCGATCAACGCGTCATCCTGGGGATAGTGGGCCGTCCGCATGACATTGAAGCCAAACTCCTTGAACTGTGCCATGTCCTTGTAGTGCAGCGCATCCGGTACGGCATCTCCCACGTAGGGATACTGCTGGTGGCGATTGAAGCCAATCAGCTCGATCGGCTCGTTGTTCAGCACATAGCCTCGGACGGGATCCTGTACAAACTTACGGAGCCCGATTCGAGTCTCGGCGAAGTCCACCGGTTCGCCGTCAACGACCACGACGCTGTTCACTCGATAGAGATAGGGATCATCAATGCCCCACAGCCGCACGTTGTCCTCCAGGCTCCCTATTTGGTTGAATTGGTACTGCTGCCCCGGTGTGATCGGGGCATCGGAAGTCAGTTTTTTCACGACCAGTCCCTCTGCATCGATGATCCTGGTGACCAGCTGAGCTGTGACGGTCGCGACTGTCTCGTTGACTACGGAGGTCTTGACATTAATGGTCGCATTCTTATTGACCGGATCGACCGTAGGTGTGGTGATGTTCACTCCGGAAGTGAGGCTCTCCCAATTGAAGTTGATGTGGACAGGATGGGTTTGCACCAAATAGACATCTCTATAAAGCCCACTAAACTTCACATAGTCGAATGGTCCGGGATCCGGCGGCACTACCTCACTCCGGCGGTTGTCGAGGCGGAGGGTTATTTGGTTGTCGGACCCTTTGGACACAAAATCTGTCACATCGAAGTGGAACGGGGTGTAACCACCTACCGCATGCTGGCCCACATGCCGGCCGTTAACCCAAAGATCAGTGACCTGATGCGCCCCTTCAAACTCCAAAAACACTTTCTGATTACCCGCGGGTATGAATAATGTCTTCCGATACCAACTGACCTCACGATGGAAAACCAACTGCGTCTTCTCGTCCTGTAGCCCATCGAGTGTCAAAGACGTCAACGCGAGCGTATGGGGCACATTGACTGATTCCCATGAGCTGTCGTCGGTACCTAATTCGTAGTAAGAAGCTTCCGGACCGCCTTTCAGGAATTTCCATCCTTGATTGAGGCTAAGCTTAGAACGATAGGTTTGAGGGAAGCCAGTGGGTAGATCTTGAGCTGAAGCAATTGGAATTAAGAGCAATGTGAGCAGCGAGGCGACGTATTTCATGGTTCAGTCGACATTTCATATCGTTCAATAAACGATGTGAAAGTAATCGGAGCCATTCACCCTACTACTCACAAATGGTTTTATCCCTATTCCAAATGTTGATTGTCATGGCCCAGACTCAGCACCCCCTGAATAACTTTTAGTCGTTATTCACCCAATAATCCATGACAAACACATCGGCAAACAGCGGCCCCGATTTCTCCACCAGTGCCAAATGGTCGGGATGCTTCAGATAGACTTCCAAGGCCTCCTTGCTAGTGAAAGTCAAAATGAAGGTGTGAGTGAACCCCTTACTATGTCCCTCCTCGCTGTTGTTTACTCCCCATTCGAGATCGGTGATCTCCGGGATCAGCTCCTGCAGTTTGATGAAATCGTCGACCGCTACATCGATCCGCTCTGGCGTGACTTCTTCCTTGAACTTTAGATTGACGATGTGACGAAGGGCACCGGTTGCTGCTTTCATTGGATCTTGAAGTTGGGTTTTGTATGCATAGAGCTTCTTGACTTTGCCATCGACGGATCCCGCGAAGAAAAAGAGATCATCAGCGACTTTTAGCGATGCCATCCCATAGTAAATGGGATAACCGGCTTCCAGATAACCCGCTGGTTTGAGGATGCCATCCGAACCAAGGCGGGCGATTTGGATGCTTTGGTCGTCCCTGGTCCCGACAGTGACGACGGCCTCCTCGTCGCTCAATGGTAAGACTTCAATGCGTGTCTGCCCTCCGAGTTTGGTGGCCTCGTCATTGAGGAGCACGTGATGGGGCATTAACTCGCCCTTTTCATTCACCTTGAATACGCTGACACCGTCGCCGTGGTAGACGAAGTCCTTTCGCTTGATGAACTCAATCCGTTTGTAATATTGGTGATGACGGTGGCCGACGATCACGTAATGATTGCCTCCCAGCGTGACCCCATCCACAGGATAAGCCCCGGTCAAATAGCGGTCAGTCGTGTTGTCAGCGATGCTGTTCACGTGCTTGAATCGCCCGTCCTCAAATACCTGAAAGCTGCTGATGCCATTGTCCTGAAAGCCACCGGTAAACAAGTAAGTCTGGCCGTTGATCTGGAACGCATACATCCCAATAATGCCGTCGGTGTGGATCGCTTCACTGTCGGGCATGGACTGCACGTGAACGAGTTCGCCATTTGGTTGTATCTCAAAAGCACTCAATCCGGGAGTATCCTCCAAGCCACCAACAAAAAGGTAGGAAGCCTTCGGCATGTGAATGACTTTCAAGGTGATCACGACACCAAGGTGCGTCTCCTCCGTATCATCCAGTACGAACACGCGTTTGAGCCTGCCCTCCTCGTCGATCTCAAAAACCTC
>JBCCXG010000589.1:0-4362 GCA_039191945.1 Bacteroidota bacterium | reverse complement strand
CTGAAGGGAGAGAAATGCGATTTGCCTCCCAGTTACGACCCGAGTGATCTCTCCTTCAGGTCCGGCTGTCCACCGTACCTCGCTCCTCGCTACCCACGGCGCTATCCCCGCGGGTACATTGCTCCCATCCGGGCCGCAAATTCCCGGTCAAACGCCCGATTGAGGAATACTAAGTTCGACCGGGGTTATAGCCAGATCCCGATCTACATCCTTCCAAATATCCGTCCCTCACATTCTTTCCATTTGCTTCCCGGTTTCAACCGCATCAGGCTTATATTCCATGTGAAACCCAAATGAGACCTCACATGTTGAAGCCGAAACCCCTCCTGTTGGCCACCTTTTGGATCGCTTTTTCCGTCACCTATGGCCAATCAGATTTGTCGAAGATCCAGGCTCAGGTTACGACGAACGAACAGATCTTCGCCAACCCGCCTTTCCAGGAATGCCATGCTTCCTCGTTGGTCGAGCTATCCAACGGTAACATCATGGCGGTATGGTTCGGGGGAACCAGGGAGAAGAACCCCGATGTGACGATTTGGGGATCCACCAAGACAGAAGCAGGTTGGAGCGAACCCGCCATGCTTGCGGACGGAGTGATCGATGAAAACCAACGGTACGCATGTTGGAATCCGGTCCTTTTCCAAACCAAGGAAGGCGAACTCTTTCTCTTCTACAAGGTCGGCCTCTCTCCTAGGGAGTGGTGGGGTGAGTACAAAACGTCTTCGGACGATGGCGCTACCTGGTCAGATGCGGTCAAGCTGCCCCAAGGTATCTTAGGACCTATCAGAAATAAACCCATCTATCTGACCAATGGGGACATCCTCAGCGGATCAAGCGTAGAGACCAATAAGTCGTGGCATGCCCACATGGAGCTCTCAAGGGATCAGGGTCGGAGCTGGAGCAAGATCCCCTTGGATACGACTACCGGGTACAAGATCATCCAACCCACGTTGTTGACCTTGGAGGGCGGGGAGATTTTGACGCTAATGCGCAGCAACCAGGGTACGGTCGTGGAGAGTCGATCAACCGATCAGGGGAAGACCTGGTCAGTGCCCGCGAAGAGCAAGCTCCCCAATCCCAACTCGGGGATCGATGCAGTTACTCTGAGCAATGGACTCCATCTACTTGTATATAATCCACATCCGGGTGGAGGTAGATGGGTAGAGGGCCGCGCCAAGCTCAACGTGGCGATCTCCAATAATGGGACGGATTGGATAGACATACATAAGCTCGAAGACAACGAGGAAGGCGAGTACAGCTATCCGGCAGTGATAGAAGCCAAAGACGGATCGGTGCATATCACATATACCGATGACCGGAAGAATGTCCGGTACGTAGTGCTTGAGTTGGTACTTTGACCAAGCATGCATATATACTTGAGAAATGCTCCCAGCTGATTTTTGCCAGGTTCTGCATAATACTTAAGCTGACTTATGGCATTGCGACGGTTGCCGACTTTGCCGTAGTTTGGAAAACTTATCAGATAATTAGGATTTCATCGATGTACAGGCTGCGATTATTGATTCTTCTGTGTCTTTTAGGTCTTGGTTCATTGGTAAATGGCCAAGACCAACGTGTAAATTCTTACAAAGGTGCCAGTTCTTTTGGCATAGGCCTGGGTTTACCCTATGGTGCATTGGGCATTCGTGGTAGTACCTATCTCGCGAATGGTTTCAGCATTTTTGGCGGTATTGGATATCATCTCGTCGGGGTGGGGTACAACTTTGGGATTCTGGCAGATTTTCCGAGCTCCCACGCCTTTCAGTTCTATCTGACCGCTATGTATGGTACCAATGGCGCGATATGGATCCGAGGTGGGTCTGATGAGAATAGGGTCTATGCAGGCCCATCATTTGGCATGGGGATGAAAATCAACGCCTCTGGAGGCAACTACTTTGATCTAGGTCTGCTGGTTCCGATCAGGTCTTCAGAGTTTATGGACGCCTACGATCGTATTGATAATAGCCCGTTTTATGAAGATGTGTCCTCTCCCTGGCCTGTATTGATCGTTCTTGGCTATAATTTCAATATGAACTAGCGAAGACATCAAAATCAGACCCTAAAAACGATCGGATATTGAGTGTGAGGTCCGTGGGACACTGCAGATCACGAAGGCAGGAGATCGCTTCATCGCACTCAGAAGAAGGCAATGGCCTTGACGAAACGCTTAAAAACAAGAGCCGAGCTAAGACTCGGCTTTTGTCCCCATCAAAAAAGTAATTGTAAAAAAAGCTAGTTGGCTGACGGAAACCGTGAGCAGAGTCACGCATTCTCACCAGTCCATTTCAAATATAAGCAACACTGGGACATTTGATTGATGCTCATGGACTTAATGCAGGGGCTTCTTTACCAGTCGAGGGAGGTGAGGTGGATTTTCAGAAAAAGTTGAAACCCGACGAACAAAAATGTCGTACTCTTGTTTTCGATAGTAATACTATTGTAATTAGATAGAATACTTTCTATGTCGCTCGTACAACTATTAGTTCCTGATCGATACTTCGTGAAAGATCCCAACTCTACGGAATTGGGCAAAAAAATCGTAAGTAAAGGCGTGGATTTGGTCCATGAACTGGGCTTTGAGGACTTCACGTTCAAGAAGCTGGCGGTTTGTATCGACTCCACTGAGGCATCGATCTATCGCTATTTTGAGAATAAACTCAAGTTTTTGCTCTTTCTCACAACCCTTTACTGGCGTTGGATTGATTATTTGATAGACTACAAAACCCACTTCATTGAAAACCCTGAGGAGAAGTTGAGAGCCATCTTAAAAATACTCACCCATCAAGATGAACTGACTCCCATTTCGAACAATGCCCACATCGATCTGCTTCATTTGCGAGCGGTGGTGATGTCGGAGTCAGACAAGACGTACTTGACCAAGCAAGTAGATGAGATCAACAAAGAGGGACTCTTCAAGGACTACAAGGCCCTTTGTAAGAGAATAGCCACTGTGATTTCAGAAATCAACGCAGAGTATCCCTATCCGAGGGCATTGGTAAGTACGATGCTGGAAGCATCACACCAGCAGGCATTTTTTGCCATGCATTTGCCGTCGTTAACGGAGTGCAACGTGGACAAACAATCCCTTGACGAGCAGGTTATGAATTTTCTGGAGCATACAATCAACTCAGCCATTAAAAAGTATTAAGTGTCATGCAGACTGGTTCAATGAATCCACTTCTTATTTCGCCTCAGGAGGCCGCAAAGCGCTTAGATAATCAGCACATCTTGCGGATACTTCATGGCAGTGCCGAGCGACTCGATATTGACCTGGATAGTCATGTTCTCAAGGAGACGGACAAGCTCCTTCGGCACTACGAAGCGCATGACCTGCCGGAATTCATCCGTGATTTGACAGAGATGGCCAATTCTAACGGTATCATCTACATCAAGAAGGAGGTCAACCGGGCGGATTTTGAAGTGTTCGTAGAGAACTTTGATGGCCCAATGATCCTCTTTTTGACGGAAGGAGACAGCTTGGTTCCTGGCTTGATCGATACTAACAGTAAGAGCAAAAAGGAAATTACGCTATTACGTCCAGATGGCAACGTTATCAAGGATTTCAAAGACATTGATGACAATGATATCATATGCAATACGCAAGGGGAGATCATCTTCCTTTCCGTATTTGCCTACGAGAGTGTCGTTGGGAGTGACCTGAACGAAGAGGACCAGAAGATCCAAATGTCGCCGGTGAAGCGACTGACTCGATTGTTGTCCGCTGACAAAAAAGACATCTTCTACGTATATGTATATGCAGTCATTATCGGGGTTACCAGTTTGGTGCTACCGTTAGGTATCCAGGCTGCTATTGAGCTCATCTCGGGTGGCGTCTTCTTTAGTTCGATCTACTTCCTGATAGGAATTATCATCGTGGGCGTTATGGGATCCGGCGTGTTGCAGGTATTGCAGATCATGATTGTGGAATTTCTCCAAAGAAGGGTGTTTACAAAGGCAGCCTTTGAGTTTGCCTACAGGGTGCCGCGGATCAAAATGGAGGCAGTCCTGAATTTGCACTTTCCGGAATTGATGAACCGATTCTTTGATGTACTCACAATTCAGAAAGGCCTGCCAAAACTGCTGATCGACCTATCCACGGGCGTGATTCAGATTCTTTTTGGGTTGCTCCTGTTGTCGCTTTATCACCCGTTTTTCGTGTTCTTCGGTGTGGCCCTTTTGGGTACGTTATTCTTGATCTTCTATTTCACCGGGCCGAAGGGCCTGGAGTCATCGATCATTGAGTCGAAGTACAAATACAAGGCGGTGTACTGGTTGGAGGAATTGGCCCGCGCGCTTGAGCAGGAATTCCGCAATCAGATGGAGACCAATTTCTTTGGAGCAGTAAATGTCACTCAAGAGGCT
>JBCCXG010000588.1:0-4363 GCA_039191945.1 Bacteroidota bacterium | reverse complement strand
GAAAGAATATGCCGACGACATTCGCGATCAGCTCATCAAATTGCCCGACGCGGCAAAGGTGGTAATCGGAGGTGCCCAGGAGGAACGAGTCTTCATTGAATATCAGGATGCGGTGCTCAAGGAATACGGCTTGACCTCTACCCGTCTCCAAGGCATCATATCGTCCTTGAACATCCTCTCCTCTGGAGGCCAGATCAATATGGAAGATGAACGTATCATCCTGGAGCCATCCGGCAACTTCGGCGTATTGGATGATCTGAAGCGAACATTGATCCCCGTTGGCGAGCAAGGGCAGCTGATCTACTTGGAAGACATCACCCGAACCTCCAAAGGATACATCGATCCTTCCAAGCAACTGATCACGGTAAACGGGAAAAACGCACTGTCCCTCCATGTGAATTTGAAGGAAGGCGCCAATATCATTAATCTCGGGCTAGAGGTCGATCGAGTAGTGGCGGAGTGGCAATCCACGCTACCTATCGGATTGTCCTTGGAGCGCCTGTCCTCGATGGACCACTACATCGAGTTCAAGATCAGTGACTTCATTGTCAACCTCGGGCAAGCCATCGGCATCGTCCTGGCTGTCATGTTGGTGTTTCTCGGCTTGCGGACCGGGAGCATTATTGCGAGCCTGATCCCTATCGTCACCATCATGACCCTAATGTTGATGGGCATGATCAATATGGGATTGAATCAGGTGACACTCGCCGCCCTGATCATGGCCTTGGGGATGATGGTGGACAATGCTATCGTCGTGGCGGAAACCATCATGGTAAAAATTGAGGGGGGTACCTCCGCGAAAGACGCCGCCATTCAGGCTTGCTCAGAGCTCTTCACTCCCCTACTCATCTCCACCCTCACCACATCCGCGGCCTTCTTAGCTTTTTACATGGCGGAGACGACAATGGGTGATATCGTGGGGCCCGTGTTTGTTGTCATCTCACTGGCACTCTTGTCATCCTGGTTCATCGCCTTGACGGTCATCACCCTCTTTTGTTTCCTGTTCATGAAGATCCCACCCAAAGAGGAACGCAAAGAGAGCTTTATCGATCGGGCGATCAATTGGTTGAAGGGGTACTACAAGCGTACCATCCTCGTCAGCCTCAACTTCAAGTACATCGTACTCAGTGCCATCGTCGTCATCTTCTTTCTCGCCATGTTTGGGTTCACTTTGATCCCATTTGTTTTCTTCCCGGACAGTGATAGGAACATGATCACTGTCGACATCAATTTACCCGAAGGCACTCGGATCGAAAGAACCACCGAGATCGTACAGTCCATCGAACGGTTTTTCACGGATTCCGTGCAGGTCAACGAGGGGCGTGAAGAGGGCATCATCAATTGGTCATCCTACATCGGGCAAGGACCTGAATCCTATGATTTGGGCTACCAACCTGATGAAGCCAATGCTAGTTATGCCCACCTACTGGTCAATACCTCATCGGCCCCTTACAACAATGCTGTGATTGAAAAAGTCGACACCTACTGCTTCGATGCCTTTCCAGATGCCGACATCAAAGTCTCAGCACTGGCTGGAGGAGGCGGAGGCACCCCGATTGAAATCAAGGTGTCAGGAGAAGAACCGGACATCCTGAGTCAAATCTCAGAGTCGATCAAAATGCGACTCTCCGAGGAGGCCGGAACCAAAAATGTGAAGGATGACTGGGGCCCTAAGAGTAAGAAGTTCATCGTCAATATTGACCAGGCCCGTGCCCAGTCTGCGGGGATCACCAGCCAGGATATTGCCATCTCTTTGCGCACTGTCCTTGACGGATTTCAAACAGGAGAGTTCAGAGAGGATGACAAATCCATCCCCATCCTGATGAGGAGCAGCAGCAGCCAGCAGCAGACCATTGCTTCCTTACAAACGCTTAACGTTTTCAGTCAAAGCAATGGTAAGAGTGTGCCGCTCATTCAATTGGCGGAGGTCATCCCTGAATGGCAGTATGCAAAAATCCGGAGGCTTGACTTGTTCCGTACGATCAACATTTCCAGTGAGCTAAGGGAAGACGGCAACGCTTCAGCTATTATGGGCGTGATTACTCCCTGGCTGGATGAGCAACAGCAGTCTTGGCCGGCAGGCTACACCTACGAACTCGGCGGCGACGCCAAGAATACGGCGGAAAATATGGGTGCTGTGATCAAGTACCTGCCACTATCTGGCTTCATCATTCTGTTGCTCCTGATCATTCAGTTCAACTCGTTCAGAAAGATGCTGATCGTGATCTCTACGATTCCTTTAGGCGTCATCGGCGTGGTATTGGGCCTACTCATTTTCCGAGAGGAGTTTGGATTCATGCCCTTTCTCGGCGTGATATCGCTTTTTGGGATTGTGATCAACAATGCGATTGTACTGATCGATAGGATAGAAATCGAGCAGCGGGACTTTGGACGGCAGATCCAGGATGCTATCATCGTGGCGTGTCTTCAGCGCTTCCGGCCTATTTTGCTGGCCACATTTACGACGGTGCTAGGCCTCGTACCGCTTTATCTCAGCGGCGGAGAAATGTGGGAAGGTATGGCCGTATCAATCATTGTGGGCCTATTATTCGGCACAGTCATTACGTTGATATTCATTCCTTCTTTTTTCAGCATCCTCTTTAAAGTGCGCTATAAAGACTATACATTCGATGATTCGCAGCTGAAGGATTGATCGAACCTGCAGGCCGGTCAATCAAAGACCAAAACGGAAAGTCAACACGGGCCGATAGGTATGATCGCTCACCTCCTCCGCCAATGATCCGCCGCTAATCAGGCGGCGAAAACCGCTCTTTTCGTGGGTACCCATGGCGATCATGTCTGCTTTCATTTTGTTGGCAAAGTAGACGATACCGTACTCCTCGTCCTCGTGGCTGTAGACATTGTGTGTATAATTGGTCAGCTCGAATCGCCGTGCCAACTTGTCCATCGAATACTTCAATTCGTCATCATTGCCAAAATCCTGAGGCGTATTGATTTTGACGATGTGAATCGTGGATCCGAAGCTATCCTGAAAACTCTTCAGCAGCTTGGCCAGTGACTCATGATGCTCTGTCAGGTCTGTAGCGTAGACTATATTTTCGAAACCGGTATCCTCGAGTACTTCTTTAATGGTAAGGACTGGCGCATTGATCGATCGAATAACTTTATCTGTCGTGGAGCCCAGGGAAAAATCCGATGGATCAGCGTAGCCCTTGTGCCCCATCACCACAAGGTCAGTCTCGACGCGCTCCGCCGCTCGACTGATTTCGCGATAGGTGTCTCCCACGAGCACCTCCCAAGATATTTGATAGTCATCAGATCCGTGCGCTTCCGCCAGCTGCCGAATCTCTTCGGACAGACGACTCACCAATTGCTCTGTAGCATTGGCCGGAAGGACGTCCTGCACGCCATCGACTAGCCCTTTGTATCGGTCCAGTAGTGGTTCAACGACATGGATCAGGTGCACGATGCCCTGACATCTCTTGGCAATTCTGCACGCCACTACCAGGGCATTGAGCGCCTTGATCGAGAAGTCAGTGGGGACCAGGATGTGTTTCATGCCTCAAATCTGTTGGTCAGGATGAGCTGGAAGTTAGTCCACACTCCGCAAAATCAGCAACAAAGGATTGGAATTTAGCCGTGATGGGCCCCTACCCTCCCAAAGCCTTAGAGCTCCACCCCGAGGATACTGCAAGCATGAGTAATCATCCCATATACTCAAAATACTCCAAGATAATATGCCACTCAATCCAATTAGAGCAGTGGAATATTTTGATATTCAGGCTTACCGACGAATTTCCTCTCTGCAATTATTTCAATAAAGCCTACTCTCATCACTTGATTAAAATGAGATTTCCAATAAACACACACTGTTTTACAAATTATTGAAAACTTTCCTCCTTCCATTGAACAACTATTAATAAACCACTGTTTCGGTCATAGATATCATAATTCAAGCAAACCCAGTCCTATCATTTTTTAAGAGGACTAAGTCACATGTTCAATCAAACCAAATCGATGATGATTAAAAAATTCACCACAACAAAACTGAAAATTGCACTCACCGCAGCACTAACCATTGGCTGCTTGCTGTCGACCACTGTGCTACACGCTCAGGACGACGATGATGACAAATTTGGAATGAGCGTCTCGCTCAACTCCGACGCCCTTTTTGGTTTCTATCCTTTCTTTGCCGGAAGCTATGCAATCAATGACGGCTTGGACTTTACCTTTTATGGAATCTTATGGTCGGGAGGTACCGGCGGAGAAGCTTTGGGCTGGGGAAACTGGACTGAATTTGGCATAGGTCTTGGCTTTCCTGTCGGAGATGCCTTGTATGTAAATCCACAGATCGGACTACTCAACGGTAGCTTGCTATCTACCGCCACAAACCCTGAATTTG
>JBCCXG010000587.1:0-4372 GCA_039191945.1 Bacteroidota bacterium | reverse complement strand
TAAAAAGTACTTGAAGACTTTTCCCTGGCCAGATCAAAAGCAATATCAACACCATCAGCGCTAGGGGTAGGAGGAGCACCGGAACCAGTTGCCACCCTCCCTCAAAGTGCTCGAGTAATAAGAGCTCTAAGCCAGTTCCTACGATCATGAATAGCAAAGTCAAGAGCAGTAACTTTCGTCGCATGGTCCGAGGTATTGTCAGTGGCGGATGAGGTTATTCGTTGAGCGTCGAAGTTAGAATGACCTTGAAATTTGAGCAAAGTCGCTATCGGCTTTTCCACAACCGGAGCACTCAAATCACTACCTTTCGGTAGATCATAACTAGAAGTAGTGATACGGAATCATCAAGTGAAGATCCCAAAATACTGATCACGGTGAATCAATCATGGGCTGGTGCTGGTGTACTTGTTGACCTCCAACATCAGCAGGGCTTGGTTGAGTAGATCCTTGAGCTCCTCGTATTCCTCTTTTAAAAAGGTGAATTGGATGTCTTCGTGACAGGTGTCCACCACCAAATGTTTCGACCCGTTCGGGAAGAGGATGCTGGCACGGTCAAAATCCAAATGGAGCAATGACCGGGAAAAGGCCTGGAAATCGCGATGTTCGAAGCCCACCAACAGATTCTTGTAATACAGACCCACTCTAGAGCAATGTCTGCAGATGGAGATGTTGAAGTGTTCGCCGTCCAGAATAACAGCTGGCTTACAATCTGACCTAAGTTACTTTTTTTGGTGCCCCACAGGGCCGTCCTTATGGACGGCCCCGGAGGTCTTGGTGAGTGATATCCAATGGTCGCAGCGCTGCACTTTGTAAAAAGCGCTGTGAACTTTATTTAGAATGACTCTAAATAAGCGCAAACCAAAGGTTCGGGGTTCGCATTGTCAATCCCTACCTCTAGGGCTTTTGCACTAGCTATCGATAGCAGGTGCCTTCGCCAGCAATGGCGATAATGAGACTGCCTATGCCAAAAAATACCTAGGACTAGCGATTGCCGTTCTAGCGTACGTCCCAGAATTTTATGCTGGTGCTTAACCGAACATCCCTTGAAGTTGTTCATCGGTCTGGACACCAAAGTCAAGGTGTTCATCTGCTACACATTGTTAATTAACCCAATCCACGAAACCATGAAAGCACACCAGGCAAGTTTGATCAATGCCATTCTACTGATCGCACTATCTACGTGGGGCTACTTCGCCTCTGCCACACCCTCTATCACCGCTTTGATCCCAGCCTTCGTTGGCATCGCCCTACTGATCTGCAATCCGGGGGTGAAGAAGGAGAACAAAGTCATCGCCCATATCGCGGTGGTCTTGACATTGATCATTCTATTCGGACTCTTTCGACCTCTGATGGGGGTGATAGAGCGCGGTAACACCATGGGCATCTTGAGAGTGGTCCTCATGTTGGTGAGCACGATTTATGCGCTGATCACTTTTATCCAGAGCTTTATCGCAGCTAGGAAGAACAGGCAAACTACAACCTAACCCACCATCGGCATGAGCACAGCCCTGACCCAAAAGGAAATCATACTGCAGCGACCCATCACCCAGGTGATGTGGAAACTGTCAATGCCAGCTATCGCGGCGATGGTTTTGTTTGGTCTGAATGCCTTTATGGATACCGTCTACATTGGGCAGTTGATGAACGAACAGGCCTTGGCCGGTGTCGCCATTGCCTATCCGCTGACTTCCATCATGATGGGTCTCGGTGCCTGGGCGGGCACGGGTGCGGCTAATTTGCTGAGCATCGCCCTGGGAGACGAAGACTTGCCCACGCAGCGGGCGCTTCTTTCCAATGCCACTCGTTTCGCACTGATTTCAACGGTGGTTTTTGCCGTGCCTTCTTATGTCCTGGCTGAGCCCCTGATTCGAATGATGGGAGGGGAGGGTGTCATCTTGCAGGAGGGGATGACTTATTTCCGAGTCACCATGCTTTCCTCGCCCTTCTGGGTGTATGGACTCACGCTGAACATGGTCATTCGCGGTGAGGGACGGATGGCAAAAGCTGCGTTGATGATGACCTATGGGTTAGCGGTCAATTTAGTTTTGACTCCCGTATTTATCGGTTGGCTGGATATGGGCGTTGCTGGCGCAGCATGGGGGACGAACATCGGTATGGCCATCTACAGCATCGTTGGCTTTTTCTACTTCGATCGCCATAAGGCATCTTTCCAGTCCCCGATCCGATCGCTGGCTTACAACAAGGAGGTCTTTTCATCTATTGTGAGGATGGGTTTCCCAGGGTTCATCTTGACGGTCATGGGTTTAGTGCAGGCCATCGTAGTTTTCAACGCAATCGCGAACCATGGTACCGATGAAGACCTCGCATTGTTCGCCGCCGCGAACCGTTTCCTCTTCTTTTTGATGACACCCCTTTTCGGCTTGATGCGTGCGCTCCAACCTGTGCTTGGGATCAACTTTGGTGCCGGACAGTACGACCGGGTGAGGGAGAGTTTCCGTACGTTTACACGAACCGGTTTTTACCTGGTCGCGCCGTTTTGGGCGCTGATTACCCTCTTTCCCAGTTTCACGATGGGACTGGTCCTTCCTGATCGGGTGCTGAGCGATACCGAGGTCTGGAATATCCGCATTTTCATGCTGGTACTGCCCATCTTGCCGTTGGTGTTCATGTCCTTGACCTTCTTTCCGGCGATCAACGAAGAAAAATATGGAAGCATCATTGGCCTGGCACGACAGTTGGTTTTTTACGTTCCGGTAATGCTCATTTTGCCGCGACTATTTGGAATACCCTGGGTTTACTATGGCTCTACTTTGATTGATGTCGTTATCACCATTTGGATTTTGGTCGTGGTCGTGAAACTCTTCAAAAAGCTTTCCAGGCAGAAAATGACTGAAAAGAGGGAGATGGTAGCTTCTTAAGGACAGCAGGGTAGGCGCAATATCCTACCACTAGTACTAGGGAATTTGATAAGCGGAGCCAACATTGAGTGGCTAGCCGCTTGTTTTGAGGCTGTGTTTCGGAGAACAACTGACCGATGAAGATAACGCCTACTTCAGACCCTATCTACAGCACCATTCCTTCAACAGTGCGGCTTTTAGCCATACTGCTCCTTACGTCTTTGATGATGACCTGGATTCCAATCAGCGCACAGGAAGCCTTCGACCCTCCGGAGATCCCCATGCAAATCCGCGCTCATTCGGTGGGTGCTGAGGAGATCACCTTGGACGGTCTGTTACGAGAAGATAGCTGGACCGAGGCGCAAGTCGTATCCGGCTTTACACAAAGGGAACCCATACAAGGGGATCCCGCCTCTTTCGATACGGAGGTCAGGATCCTCTACAGTGCCCAGTTCCTGTATGTCGGTGCCATCTGCCACGATAGCCTGGACAGGCGCAATGCATTGCGAATGCTCAATATGCAACGCGATTTTCAGCCTTACCGCAACGATCGCTTTGGCGTCGCCATCGATGGTCTGATGGACAAACGCAATGCCGTGGGATTTGAAGTTACGCCCTTCGGATCGCAACGGGAAACCCAGGTCATCGACGGGGACGAATGGGACGGCAATGACAATTGGGATGCACTGTGGTATGTAAGAACGTCAATAAATGATAGCTCCTGGGTCGTGGAAATGGCCATCCCATGGAAAACCCTCCGCTACAAAGAGGACAGTCGGGAGATGCTCATCTCCTTCAATCGTAACATTCGCCGCTACAATGAAATCACCACGTGGCCGGCTTATCCAAGGGTTTTCTCTCATTTTCGTATGGCCTACGCCGCCTTGCTCACGAACATCGCACCGCCACCCCCAAAAGCCAACATTCAGATCAATCCTTACGTCCTGGGCAATACTGGTCGCAGTCAGGCGGGTCTCGAGGAACCAGAAGAGCATCGCGACCTCAAGGTCGGAGGTGAATTCAAATGGGCCATTACGCCGAGCGCGGTCCTGGATGGAACAATCAATACCGATTTTGCCCAGGCAGATGTAGACCAGCAAGTGCAAAACCTGACGCGCTTCTCGGTGCTCTTTCCTGAGCGCCGGCAGTTCTTTTTGGAAAACGCCGACATTTTCCGCACCAGCTCTGCCTCTTTTATCCAACCCTTCTTCAGCCGCCGCATTGGCTTGGATTCGAACGGCCAACCAATTCCTATTGATGCGGGATTGCGATTCACTAGTCGGACCGGCCAGCAGACATCGGGTGTCATGGCGGTGAGGCAAAGCGCCGGGAGTGATACACCTGCGACCAACTTTGCGGTAGGCCGATATGTCCGCAACTTCTCTGGACAAAGTCGCCTGGGGGGATTAATCACCTACCGGAGGGACGAGTCCTTTCAGCAAAACGGTGAAATGATCGCTTCTGAAGACAATGCCACAGCCACGATCAATACATTTTTCAGACCCCAACAATCC
>JBCCXG010000586.1:0-4382 GCA_039191945.1 Bacteroidota bacterium | reverse complement strand
CTCCCTGGTGCTACGAGTCAAGGGAACTACCTCAGATACTACGGGCCGCTTTTCCTTGTCCTCTAGGGCCAGTTGGGTGATCGATTTGGAGAAGAACCCTGATTGGTCAATGACGGCATATACGGCGGCGCGATCGGCATAGTCCAGCTCGACGAGCGTCTTTATGCACTGCAACTTATCCCCTGCTTGCTGATGGTAGGCCTTGGCAATGGCGTATCCGATGTAATAGCCGAGATCGCGCACACCGAACACATTCGGCGCGTTGCTCCAGAGCCACTCATGGGTCCGCCCATAAAACATCTCTGCTTCGAACTGCTCTCGAACCTCCGGCGTCCGCTCCCCAAAAGCAATCGCAGGCACATAAGACGGTTGCTGACGAGCTACGGTAGCAATGAACTCGGCGATCCCTTCGTAAAGGACCTGACCGAGCAAGTAGTCAGGAATCGGTTCTTGCTGCGTGTGTACGTATTCATGCACGCTCAGCAGGCCCAGCTGGTCGATGGGATTGCCCCGAAAAAACCCACTAAGCCAATCATAAGTAGCTCCTTCGAACTCAGAGATATCGGTACGGCTGTCCGCAAATGCCAGCTCACAGCCAATCAGTACCACGCTGTCCATGGCGGTCCCGTTCGTGCGCATCGCACCGATCTCGAAGTAGATCGTAGCGGGTCTCAAGTCCGGGTAGAGTGCCTTGAACTTCTGGATGCCCTGTTCAAACTGCCGGCTTATGGTGTCGACCTTGAGGGTGTTGGGCCGGATAGAGTTCCAGTAGCGAGGATAGCGGTTGATCAGCTCCACGTATTCCGCTGCGGTGTAGTTCCTGGCCTGCATGAGGCGTTGAAGTCCGATCGTCCCTCGCTGCAAATACATGGAGTCAAAAAGCTGTATTTGCCTGACAGAATCACTTTCTCCACTGACCCTATCGTAGGCCTCCCAAAAGAGGTAGATATCCGAAGTGACCATATGAGGGGTCTTGTTTGTGATGGGTTCGCAGGCCATGACCGAGCATAGCCACCCCAATACGAAAGGTGCCATTTGGGCCCTCAGGGACCAAAGTAGTTGGGCTATCTTCGGTAGTATGCGATAGAAATAAGTCATGGAGATGAATGAAGTAGTCAGGCGAATAACAGTTTAGACCATAGTTGTCAACTGGCTCCTCGTGTCCGATGGCAGGCCATGATCAGTTCTAGTTCGAGCTGGTAGTGACCGTCAAATACCGTTCCATAGTTGACGCCCTTTACGTATCGAAGCCTTTGCCTAAGAGGGAGCCTAGGTACGACCTCCTCATTTGATGATCCAGTCCGTCCATGACTTTCTCCACCATGTTCCGGTATTCCACTGGGTCTTGCTCTTTGATCATCGCTGCCTTGATCATCGACAAGTAGAAGTGTCCAGCCGGCAGTTCCTGTTCAAGCTGATCAATCAATTGATGGGCCTCCTTTGATTCCTGAGCCATGTACAAACTGTAGGCAAGGTTGAGTCGAATCAACGGCGAAGAAGATGTGGAACTCCACAGCTCATATAGCTTCACGATGGCTTGCCAGTGGTCGGCGTTGTCTTCCGATGCTGACATGTGCTTGCTGATGATCAGTGCTTCCAGGTAGTAAGGATCCAATACTTCAGGGCGCACCAGGTAGTGAAATCCTCGGTTGTACAGGTCACTGTTCCACTTCGATCGGTCCTGGAGGGCAAAGGGGATCAGTTTCCCATTTTGAACCTTTGCCGGTAACCTGGTACAATGAAAACAGAACAGGGCCAGGAGGTTCTGTGTCGTGAGCCGTTGATAGGTTTGCCAGAGCAGCTGCGTCAACGCCATCGACTCCAGGCAGAGGTCGTCATTGACTACCGTGTTCTTCTTGGGGTCGAAAGAATCGAAACCAACGGAGAAGACGGCGTAGAGGATCTCCTCAACGATCGCCAAATCTGCTTCTTCTACATCGATCGTCAGCTCCTCTAATCCGTCCTTAAACGACATGGCCGTCAACTTTTTCTTCGTTCTATTGAGCAACTTATGAATGGCCTCTTCCCCCATGAGCGTGGCTGTGCTGATCTCACTGACGTGTAAACCAAAAATGTTCTTCAATATGACCAGCACCTTGGCTTTTTTGGAGAGGTCATCTTGCGAGGCCAGAAAGAGAATTGTCTTCAATCGCAGGTCCTCGAGTTGAGAAGATGAGGCCTCGGTCTCGGCGGGCAGTTGGCTTTGTTCCCTCCTGCCCTTCGCTTTGATGTGATTAATCATTTCGTTCTTTGCGACGATGAACAACCAGCTCTCCTTCTTTTCGGGCGTTTGATTAGGCTTCCAGATGCGCATGGCTTTGATCAGTGTATTTTGAATGACGTCATCAATGTCATCCAGGTACGCTGTACCAAACTGATTCAATAAGGCGCCGTACAGCTTGCCGTGGTACGCTCGAAAATTGGAAGAGAGGTCGTCCGCGATCTGCTTATCCATCATATTCCATTACAGGCCGGATCTCCGTCGTCCCACCCCATAAGTGACAAGGGCAACTTTTGGACAATTCGATGGCTTCATCCAGGTCTTTCGCCTGAAGATAGTAGAAGCCCCCAATGATCTCTTTGGACTCCAGGAAATTGCCATCCTGGATGATGGCGTCCTTTCCAGTGATTCGAACACTCTTTTCTTCCAATCCTTCACCCTCGATGAGGTGACCCGACTTCCCAAGTTCCTCAGCCCAGGCCATGTGTGCGGCCACCAGTTCCTCCATATCTTTTGGAGATAGCTGCGACATCTGCTCGGTATCATCGTGGAGGAGTAATAAAAACTTTTTCATTTGGTTACTTTTTTGAATGGAAGACAAAGCCCCAACCGGTTTTTGGACATTTGCAAAGAAAAAAAATCACATTTCCGAAAATAGTGGCCAAATCAACCCTAAGCAACAGGCAGTCCTTTCCTTCTTCATTGACTTGAGAATCGGCAGATAAGCCTGTTCTATCCGTATTAACCTAGGATAAGCGTAAGAAAGGAGAAACACTCGATGGGTGGCCCATGGCAGCATGATTAAAATGAGGATTTCAACCTACACCAAAATATCCTTGATCACGTGACCGTGTACATCGGTCAGCCTGAAGTCGCGACCCCCAAAGTGGAATCTCAGTCGTTCGTGATCAACTCCTAGGAGGTGCAACATGGTGGCATGCAGGTCATGTACGGTCGTCTTGTTTTCCACCACCCGATAGCCATAGTCATCCGTACGACCGTAAATCGTACCTCCCTTGATGCCAGCGCCAGCCATCCACATGCTAAAGGCGGAGGGACAGTGATCACGGCCGTTTTTGCCTTGCGCGAAAGGTGTACGCCCAAACTCACCGGTCCAGACGACCAGCGTCTCTTCCAATAGCCCGCGTGACTTCAGGTCCTTGAGCAATCCCGCGATGGGTTGATCTACCGCGTGCGCATTTCGTTCGTGCCCATCCACGAGGTTGTTGTGCTGATCCCATCGGTCCGCTTCCACTTTCGGACAAGTCAACTCCACGAAGCGAACGCCCCTCTCAATCAGCCTTCGGGCCATCAAACACTGCGCGGCATAGCCTCGGGTATGCGGATCGTCCGAGTCCATGCCGTAGAGCTTTCGGGTGGCTTTCGTCTCCGAGGCAAACTCTGTCAGCTCTGGCACAGAGGATTGCATCTGGTAGGCCAGTTCATAGTTGGAGATGGCTGATTCTACCGCGTCAGCTGCACCCAATTGCCCAATCAGGCCTTTGTCCATCTGCTGGATGAAGTCCAGCTTTTGGTTTTGAAGGCCCTCTTTGGCTTCCAAAGGAGAAATGTTGGCCAGCGGTTCTGCCCCTGCTTTTAGCACCGAGGCCTGGTATGATGCGGGCAAAAAGCCACTATTGAAGTTGTCAAGCCCACCCGGGGGCGTCAAACCACCATCTAATACCACATAGCCGGGCAAGTTACCGTTCTCGCTTCCCAAACCGTAGGTAACCCAGGCACCCATGCTTGGTCTGCCTTGGAGTCCGCTTCCGGTATGCAGGAAGTAGTTAGCGTTGGTGTGCTCCGGGAAGTCGGAGACCATCGACCGGACCACCGCTAAGTCATCTACGCACGTAGCAATGTGGGGAAACAGTTCACTGACTGGAATACCAGACTCGCCGTATTGTTTGAACTCCCAGGGGCTTTTCAGGATCTTGCCAATGTTGTCAAACTGCGTGTCCTCTACCTCGAACTTGTCATAAGGGTTTTCGCCATTCTCTTGGGCGAGCCGAGGCTTCGGATCGAAACTATCGACTTGCGATACACCGCCATCCATGTAGAGGAAGATGACATTCTTCGCTCGCGGTACGTAGTGTGGCGCTTGCCCCAACTGAGTTAGCAATGACTGAGGATCGTCCAACTTTTGACACGCGGTATTGAG
>JBCCXG010000585.1:0-4387 GCA_039191945.1 Bacteroidota bacterium | reverse complement strand
GTTCCGAGTTTCAAGTTCCAGGTTTCAAGTTTTGTGTCCGCGCTTAGGCTAGTGCAAACCCGACAGCGGCCTCTGCGTGGATGCGGGTCGTTTCAAAAACAGGGATCTGGACATGCTCCTGCTGAATCAATAGCGGAATCTCTGTACAACCCAGAATCGCACCCTCTGCTCCTGCTTCAGCACCAGCGGCGATAATCTCTTGATACACCTTGCGGGAGGTATCAGAGATCTTGCCTAAAACTAACTCCTCGTAAATCACATCGTGGACCAGCGACCGATCAGCCTTGTTGGGGATGATGACCTCGATCCCGAAGTCCTTCGAAAGGATGTCCTTGAAAAACGCCTTCTCCATCGTGAATCGCGTGCCAAGTAGCAGTACTTTTTTCAGACCTTGCGCTTTGATCCTTCTCGCAGTGGCTTCGGCAATGTGAAGGAAGGGGATATTGATGCTCGCCTTGATGGCATCGCTACACAAATGCATGGTGTTCGTACAAAGGACCACGATGTCAGCCCCTGCCTTCTCCAGATTTTGAGCGGAGGCGGCCATCAGTGTACTCATCGCTTCCCAATCATCCACCATCTGCAAACGCTCAATCTCAGCAAAGTCAACGGAGTCCATGACACATCTTGCCGAATGAAATCCCCCTAACGCCTCCTTTACCTTCTGGTTGACCAGTTGGTAATAAATCTGGGACGATTCCCAGCTCATGCCTCCGATGAGTCCGATCTTCTTCATGTGCCAACGTTCTGTTAGTCCGCCAAAACTAGCGGAATCCCTGAAGCAGAATTTCATCTGTCCAATGGATTCTGACAAATTCTCCAGTTTGCCTAACTTCTGTCGCAGATGAGCAGAACGAAGCGAAACATCTCCATCACCGGTCGTATCACGGACGAGGATCTGACCATCAAACCGCCGGCCCACTATGCGGCAGGGCTCGGTGGCATCAAGGCGGCACTCGATCATGTACAAAAAGAAATGGGGCTGGTGAGTGGGCTGAGAGAGCTGTCGCAAATGAATCAAAAAGACGGATTTGATTGTCCGGGTTGTGCGTGGCCCGACCCAGATGAGCGATCCAATCTTGGAGAATACTGCGAGAACGGGGCCAAGGCCCTCTCGGAGGAAGCGACGACCCGCCGTGTGGATGAGACCTTTTTTGAGCGGCACTCGGTGGAAGAGCTTTCGGAATGGTCGGATTTGAAGATTGGGAAATCGGGAAGGATCACACGTCCCTTCATCCTAAGAGCGAGAGAAGCAAAGTACCAACCTATTTCATGGGAAGCTGCTTTCTCAACGATTGGCGAACACCTAAGAAAACTTGACTCGCCCGATGAAGCCGTGTTTTACACATCAGGCCGATCGAGCAATGAAGCAGCTTTTCTCTACGGGCTCTTTGCCCGCGCCCTGGGAACGAATAACATGCCGGACTGTTCCAACATGTGCCACGAGTCAAGTGGCGTGGCACTCAAGGAGACATTAGGCATTGGGAAAGGTTCTGTGACGCTGGACGACTTTTCAGCGGCAGAACTCATCCTGATCATCGGTCAAAATCCGGGCACCAATCATCCGCGCATGCTCTCAGCCCTGGAGCAATGCAAGCAAAACGGCGGAAAGATCATTGCCATCAATCCGCTTCGCGAGGCGGGTCTGCTGCGATTCAAAAACCCACAAACCATCAACGGCTGGCTCGGTAGTGGCACCGAATTGACGGACCTGTACCTGCAGGTACGCATCAACGAAGATGTGGCCCTGCTCAATCTGATCATGAAGCGATTGCTGGCTCGACAGGCAGCTGGAGAACAGGTATTGGACGAGGCATTTATCGAGCACCAGACGGCGGGTTTCGATGCTTTGGACGAGGAGTTGAATAATCTCACAGCATCGACATTACTTGATCGCTGCGGTTTGACTTCCGAAGCCGTCGATGCCGCGGTAGATATGATCGCCAAACGTGAGAAGATCATCGTCTGCTGGGCCATGGGCCTCACGCAGCACAAAAACGCAGTCGACAATATCAAAGCCTGCGTGAACCTGTTGCTGCTCAAAGGAAGCATCGGAAAGAAAGGCGCTGGAACCTGCCCTGTCCGAGGCCATAGCAACGTACAGGGTGATCGTACGGTGGGGATCATGCACTATGTCTCGAAGCCGCTCAATGCGGCGATTCAAAAAGTCTTTGCTTTTGATCCTCCTAAGCATATCGGATACGACACAGTCCATGCTATTCAAGCGATGCATACGGGTAAGGCCAAGGTTTTCATGGCGCTTGGGGGCAATCTCGTCTCCGCCGCGTCGGATACGGCTTACACGGCTGAAGCCCTGCAAAGCTGCGACCTCACAGTGAGTGTGAGCACCAAACTCAACCGCACTCATCTCGTACCCGGAAGGGTCTCGATCATCTTACCCACTTTGGGTCGATCAGAAGCCGACCTCTCGAATGGTAAACCGCGGTATGTAACCGTGGAAAACAGCATGGGTCGGGTGCACCGATCACAAGGGAAATTTGAACCGGCGAGCGAGCACTTGAAAAGTGAACCGGAGATTGTGGCCGGTATCGCCGAAGCCTATTTTGAGGGGAAAGGCCCCGTCCAATGGAAGGAGCTCGGACAGGACTACGCCTTGATTCGTGAAAAGATCAGCGCGGTGATTGCTGGTTTTGAGCATTACTCGAGTCGATCCGCGGCTACGGGATTTGATCTTCCTAACAACGCTCGCGCCGGCGACTTCTCCCAACTGCCCGGTGGCAAAGCTCAATTCTCCGTCACGGCACTTCCCTCCCACTCGCTCGGCGAGGATGAGTTCATGCTGACGACCATCCGGTCCCACGATCAATTCAACACCACCATCTACGGCATGGATGACCGCTACCGCGGGGTATTTGGAGATCGTCGGGTAGTCTTTATGAACCCCCAGGATATGGTACGCTATCAGCTCAGCGCCCAGGATCCAGTCGATCTGCTGAGCCACTATGACGGGCAAACACGCCGAGCGGAGCAATTTAAAGTTGTCCCATATGATATCCCCACACGGAACCTGGCAGCGTACTTTCCCGAAACCAACGTGCTCGTACCCATCACAGAGTTTGCTGACAAAAGTCAAACCCCGATCAGCAAGTCCATCAAAGTAACGATCGAGCGACGGGAGCGATATTAGGTCACGCGTCAAGCTCTTTCTGAAAGCTGGCCAAGTCAGCCAGGTAGCGACCGAAGGTCTTGCGCGCATACCAACGGATCACCACATAGCTCAGGCTGAGAAGCACCAGAGCGCCTCCCATCTTGACCACCCAGTCAAGGGATCCCTCATCGGGGAAGAAGTAATCGAGTTCCAGGTAATATGTCACCAGCAAAAGCGGCAAAGTGACAAGCAGAAACAACCGACTGTACTTCGTCAATTTGTGAAGCAAAGAAGAAAGATAGGTATGTACCGACTCAGCCGTGAAGCGCTGATTGACCAGTTGATATTCCATCCAACCAAAAAGAAAGAGCATGAAGAACAGTGAAAATGCACCTAGCTGTATGCGCGTGATCTTGGCGGCATCGATCCAGATATGCTGCACCGGATCATACGCAAAATAGAAGGCGATCATGGCCAACGCACTGATGGTGGCGGCAAACGCGGTGATCACCATGTCCCTGAACAGTCGTCGGTTGATATCGCCCACCAACTTCGACGTGCCTTGCTGGACAATTTCGCTTATGTCCTTCTCGGCGTGTCCCGAGAGCCCCTGATCGTGCAACTTGTCCCAATTCTCTTTCAGTTCATCCCTATTCATAATGATCCTCCTTTCAGTATCTCGCGTAATTTTGATTTGATTTGATTGATTTTGAAGCCAACGTTTGACTCAGTAATACCGATGATTTCCCCTATCTCCCGATACTTCAGTCCATCGAGGTAGAGCAAGGTGATGGCCTTGTCGATCTTGTTGAGCGTGGCAATAGCAATGTAAAGTGCGCTAACATCATCTCCTTTATCGGTAGGTGGCTCAGCAGCCCAATCCCCAGCGATCGGTTGCTTTGTAGGCTGTTTCGCTTGCTTTCTGAATCTTGAAACGGCGGTATTGAAAGCGATCCGATACATCCACGTAGTGACTTTCGATCGGTGGTCAAACGTTGGAAAGGCCTTCCAAAGCTGGATCAGAATGTCCTGGTAGAGATCCTCTCGATCTGATGGATGGCTACAGTAGACATTGCAGACCTTCAGGATGATACCCTCGTGTGTTTTAATCAAGCTGATGAATTCCTGTTCCAAAGCGGCTATTTGATCTTTCTTTTACTGCATTAGTCGTCGAAATCATGCAATCCTTAGCACACAGCCGCTGAATTATCTGAAGGTCATGTTTAGAGAGTCTTGCAAACCTTCAGGTAAAATCATCAGGTTGGGCTATCTTCATAC
>JBCCXG010000584.1:0-4388 GCA_039191945.1 Bacteroidota bacterium | reverse complement strand
ATCGATAGGGCCGTTTTTGTAAAAACCAAAATTCAAATGGGGATGTGTGAATCGTGCGTTTCCGGTGTTGCCCACGGTAACCAAGGTATCGCCCTTTTGGACCTGTTGTCTTTCTACAACTTTTTGCTCATGCAAGTGGGCGAAATACAGATGGGCGCCTCGCTGCTGGTCGTATAGCCACACGACCTTGCCTCCAAGTTTTTTGGTATCGACCGACCGGATCCGCCCATCCGTCGGTGCCAGGATCGGCGTGTGCCTTTTTGCAAAGATGTCTACCCCATGATGCTCTCGACGACCGCCGTCTCTCGGATCACCGAAGAAGCTCTGTATGGCCCGCCGTCCTTTCCCCGCCACGGGGAAGTCCAAAGACGCGACCGTCTCGATTGTTAAGGTAAAAAGTCCGCCCCGAAGCAGCTCTGGTTGCAATCTCAAGAGGTAAGGGGCGTCTTTTCGGGGCTCGAAGCCTAGGTCAAAGGCGCTATCGGCGGAAGCGACGTGTCGGTAGTCTTGGAGAGAATCGTTATCGATGCGAAAAAGATCAATGAATACTGCCGCTGAGTCCTCCGAGGCCAAATCAAGGCGGATAAGTACTTTCTGACCTCTGTTGACCTGAAAACGGTAACCGTAAGCCTCCGCCCGTCGATTGGGAAGCTCAAAGACCTCCTGATAGGGCAACCGGACCTTAATGGGATGCTCGAAGGTACGAGCGGCGGCAGCCAACCACTCTTTCCCAAGAGCCGTCTCCAGTAGATTGGCCTGTCGTAAGTGATGCCAGTACGCTTCATGATCATTTCGAGGATAAAATCGCTCAGGGACCTTCTCGTCCTGACGGCAACCTAATAACAACAAGAAGCCCAGGTAGGCCACAATCAACGCTCGCATCCCTTGCTTGTACGCAGCTGAGACGTGTCGGTTGGCCCGAATGGAACTGAGGAGAACTCAGATACTGATAAAAGTCAGAAATACCGCCCGCTAATTGCGTAACGTCGGTCCTCAACGACGTGTTAGATTCCTAGTACTAAACACAATGAAGTCCATGGAACAAAGTGTAAAAGACACGGAAGATGTGGTAATACTCTTTGCGGGGGACAGCGGCGACGGCATTCAGTTGACTGGGGGACAGTTTACGGACACGATCGCCTTGTTTGGCAGTGATGTGAGCACATTCCCCAATTACCCAGCGGACATTCGAGCTCCTGTCGGTACCACTTCCGGGGTCTCTGGTTTCCAACTCAAGTTTGGTAGCGCGGAGGTATTTACTCCCGGAGACCAGTATGACGTGTTGGTCGTGATGAATGCCGCTGCTTTGCGCGTCAATCTTCCTAACCTGAAGAAGGGTGGGATCATCATCGCCAACAGCGATGGTTTTGACAGTAGAAACTTGAGGCTGGCCCAGTACATCGGCGAGGAGAACCCCCTCCAAGACCGTTCATTGGACGGTTATGAAGTTCATGCCATCGAGGTGACCAAGCTCACGCGCGAGGCGCTCAAGGACTCTGGGCTAGGTATGAAGGCCATTGACCGGTGCAAGAACATGTTCGTACTAGGCTTTGTCTACTGGATGTTCAGCCAGGACCTCGCAAATACCATCCGATTCATTAACCATAAGTTCCAGTATGCGCCGGAAGTCCGCGACGCCAATTTGAAGGCACTCAACAAAGGCCATCACTATGGTGATACCATGGAAACCTTCACCAGTCGCTTTGATGTCAAGTCTGCCCAACTACCGGCGGGCGCTTATCGTAACATCAATGGCAATCAAGCCATGGCACTGGGCCTGGTAGCTGCCGCCAAGCGAAATGATCTTGAGCTTTTTTACGCTAGTTATCCCATTACGCCGGCGTCGGACATCTTGCATGAGCTGAGCCGTCATAAGCGATTTGGAGTCAAGACCTTCCAGGCCGAGGACGAGATTGCAGCCATTTGTGCAGCGATTGGGTCTTCCTTTGCAGGTGGATTGGCCGTCACTGGATCTTCTGGGCCGGGCATTGCCCTAAAGGGAGAAGCCTTAGGGCTGGCCGTGATGCTGGAGCTGCCCGTTGTCATCATCAATGTACAGCGGGGGGGACCCTCCACCGGCTTGCCGACCAAGACCGAACAAGCAGATCTTTTGCAAGCAGCCTATGGTCGCAACGGAGAGGCACCGTTACCGATTCTGGCCGCTTCATCCCCCCGAGACTGCTTTGATACCGTCTATGAGGCGGCCAGAATCGCGGTAGAATACATGACCCCTGTCATGGTATTGTCAGATGGCTATATCGCCAATGGTGCTGAGCCCTGGAAGTTTCCGACTAGTGCAGAGCTGCATCCTTTCCAGTCAAACGCCGGCTCAGAGATCACCAACGTCGAGGGTGTTTTCATGCCTTATGCCCGTGATGATCGGCAGGTCAGGCCTTGGGTGAAAGCCGGAACACCTGGAAAAGAGCATCGAATCGGTGGCTTGGAGAAGGAGTTGGTGACAGGCAATGTTTCTTACGACCCGGAGAACCATGAGCGAATGGTGGCCATTCGCGAAGGCAAAGTAGCAGGTATTGCGAAGGATGTGCCAGCCCAGATCATTCATCGAGGTGAAGCAGAAGCCAAAGTCTGCGTGCTCTCCTGGGGATCCACCTTTGGTGCCATAGAGACCGCGATTCGGGACCTGCTGCAGCAAGGGGTGTCGGTCGCTCACGTCCACCTTCGCTACCTCTATCCGTTTCCTGCTAACCTGAAGCAACTTTTGTCCGGCTTCGAAACGATACTGATCCCTGAGATGAACCGAGGGCAGCTCGCCATGATGATCCGGCATCAATTTCTCATTGACGCTCGATCCATCAGCAAGGTACAGGGGTTACCCTTCACCGTGGAAGAAATCAAAAAAGTCATTCAAAACGAACTCAGCAAATGAAAACTGCCAAAGATGCTTCTACAACAGCATTGACCCCTAGGGGCTTTGCTTCCAATCAGGATATCCGGTGGTGCCCAGGATGTGGCGACTATTCCATTTTGAAGCAAATTCAAACGGTAATGCCCACCTTGGGTGTGCCCAAGGAAAAGATGGTCTTCATTTCGGGTATTGGGTGCTCATCACGATTCCCCTACTACATGAATACCTACGGCCTACATGGCATCCACGGGCGTGCGATTGCCATTGCCAGTGGTGTGAAGTCCACGTCGCCCGATTTGGATGTCTGGGTGGTGACCGGTGATGGCGACTCGCTATCTATTGGTGGTAATCACCTCATTCATGCCTTGAGGAAGAATTTCAATATCAACATCGTACTTTTCAACAATGAGATCTACGGGTTGACCAAGGGCCAATATTCCCCGACCTCTCCATCGGGTCAGGTGACGAAGTCGACCCCCTTTGGTTCGCTGGATCGACCGTTTAATCCAGCATCACTAGCGCTGGGGGCTGAGGGTACTTTTGTGGCCAGGGGGATTGATCGAAATCCCGTCCAACTGAGGGAGTTGATAGCTGCTTCACATCGACACGAAGGCACCAGTTTTCTTGAGGTTTATCAGAATTGTAATGTGTTCAATGACGGGGCGTTTCATGCATTCACCGACAAAAACCTGCGCGATGACCATGTAATCAATTTGGAGGCTGGAAAGCCACTGATTTTTGGTGGTGGAACAAAGGGTATTCGTTTGGATGGGTTCACACCCAGGGTTGTCCCACTAGGAGAGTACGCTCCTGAGGATTGCTGGATTCACGACCCACAGGATAAGATCAAAGCTTCCATTTTGGCCAGCTTTTTCGACTATTCGGTGGAGCAAGCGGGATTGCCCAGGCCATTTGGCATCTTGTACGAGGCAAATCGTCCGACCTACGAGCAAACCATGATGGATCAGATTGAACGGCACTTTGATCAGGAAGCTGACCTTGACGCGCTTTTGAAGGGTAACAATAGCTGGGAAGTGAAGTAGGATCCACTGGCAGCCTGTTGGGCGATACCTTTGAAATCCGGTCCAATGAAGATTCAGCTATTTTAAAAAACATGGCTTGAGAATCAGGCAGATTGTAGTTTTACGGCCATGCAAAGAATACTAGCCGCAAAGACGGCTATCATCACGGGGGGGTCTGGAGTCCTTGGAGGGGCCATCGCTGCTCACCTCGCGAAATGCGGCTGCAATGTTGCGATCCTTGGCCGGAGCCTACATAAGGTTGAGGCACAACTAAAAGCACTGGCAGGTATGTCCAAACAGGTTTTCGGTGCTCCCTGCGACGTCACTTCGGAGGAAGATCTCAAACGCTTCGGAACGCAGGTCATGGATCGTTTTGGTTCCATCGATATTTTGGTGAATGGCGCTGGTGGGAACGCCGCCGCCGCGACCCAGCAGCCAGGACAGCAGATTTTCGACTTATCGCTCGACGCCATCAAGGACGTCGTAGACCTCAATCTGAT
>JBCCXG010000583.1:0-4390 GCA_039191945.1 Bacteroidota bacterium | reverse complement strand
GACATTTTGGAATCGGCTCCCGACGGAGACGGAAGCACCATGCAGCACGCTGAGCACCACGACACAAGCGGCAGCCGTGTGATCCAGCGAAATACTCGGAAAAATCGTAGCGATATAGGAAGCGAACGCCATCGCAGCTAAGGAAGCTGGCGCGGCAAACCCGACGGTAACTGAGACCCAACCAGCCACAAAGCCGAGTGCCGGGTGGTAAACCCTCCCCAACAAGTTGTATTCACCACCAGATCTTGGGAAGACAGCCCCCAACTCCGCATAAGATACGGCACCGCAGAAGGCCACAATGCCTCCCAAGAGCCACAAGACGACGATGGCAAAGCCACTGTGGATATCCACGACCTGATAGCCCAAGCTCGTGAAGACCCCCGTCCCGATCATCGCGGAGATGACAAGAGATGAAGCGGTAACTACACCAAGTTGTGTTTTGGACTGAGACATCGACTAAAAATCATCTGCTTGCCATGGTGACTCTTCCCGAAGCATCTCCAAGTCAATCGTTCGTCGGTCAATGTCCGTCCTGACTACCTGTACTTTGAGCGCGTCTCCAAGGGTAATGCGCCGACCACTGCGCCGACCAATCACCGCATATTGCTTCTCATCAAATTCGTAATAGTCATCCTCCAGATCTGAAATGCGGATCATGCCTTCGCATTTGGTCTCCACAATTTCCACGAAGATGCCCCACTCGGTGACGCCCGAAACCAATCCATCGAAAGGTTCACCCAACATGGATTGCATGAATTCCACTTGTTTGTATTTGATCGAGGCACGTTCGGCCTCGGCCGCCCGCTTCTCACGCTCACTGGAGTGGACGCAACGCGCTTCGTACTCATCGCGGTCAGGGGACTTCCCACCCTCTAGGTAGTGCCACAACAGGCGATGAACCATCACATCAGGATATCTTCGGATAGGCGAGGTGAAATGCGTGTAGTGTGGGAAGGCCAACCCAAAGTGACCACGCGGATCGGTGGTGTATTTGGCTTTGGCCATGGACCGTATGGCCAATTGCTCCAATACGTTTTGTTCGGGCTTGCCTTCGATCGCGCCCATCAGTTGATTGAGATTTTTAGAAATCATCCCTTGCGCTGACAGCTTATGACCAAATCGCGCGGCAAACTGGGCAAATGAATCGAGCTTCTCAGGATCCGGATCGTCATGCGTCCGATAAACGAACGTGCTCTCTCCATTTGACTTACCTCCCTGTTTCCGGTTGAAGATAAAGGTCGCCACTTCTTTGTTAGCAAGCAGCATCCACTCCTCGATCATCTTGTGTGAATCCTTGCGCTCTTTGGGGATGACACGCAGGGGCTTGCCATCCTCGGCTAGTTCGAATTTCACTTCCACGGTTTCGAAGTTGACCGCTCCGCCTTTGAATCGATCTTCCCGGATGAGTTTGGCCAAATCGTTGAGCAAGTTGACCTCCTCCTGGAAGTCTCCTTCTTTTGATTCAATGCGTTCCTGAGCTTCTTCGTAGGTGAAGCGCCGATCCGAAAAAATGATGGTACGACCAAACCATCGATCTAGCACTTTGCCCTGCGCATTGACCTTGAAAACCGCAGAAAAGGTAAGCTTCTCTTCCTGAGGCCGTAGCGAGCAAAGGCCATTAGACAGCTTCTCCGGAAGCATGGGAATGGTACGGTCTACAAGATAGACAGATGTTGCCCGATCGTACCCTTCTTTTTCAAGCAGTGTGTCGGGCTTTACATAGTGTGACACATCGGCGATGTGCACGCCTATCTCCCATTGGTCGTTGGCCTTCTTTTCGATGGAAAGGGCATCGTCAAAATCCTTCGCATCAAACGGATCGATAGTGAACGTCGTCACCTCTCGAAAGTCTCGACGGTATTTGATCTCTTTGGGGTCAATGGCAACGGGAATTTGCTCTGCCTCCTTCTCTATCCGATCAGGGAACTCAAAAGGCAACCCAAACTCCGCCATAATGGAATGAATCTCAGCTTCGTGCTCACCCGCTTTGCCAAGATGGGCAATAACTTCCCCCATTGGGCTGCGATTGTTGCGATCGTGCCATTTGGTGATCTTCACGATGACTTTGTCGTTCGTGCGAGACTTCATGGCCTTTTCCGGGTAGACGAAGACATCGAAGTGCAAATTCCGATTGTCAGGTACTACGAAGGCGAACTTCTCGGAGACCTCGATTCGTCCCACAAATTCGTCTTTTGACCGCTTGACAAGGTTCACTACCTTCCCCTCTGGCCGGAAATGTCGCCCTGATTTCTTGGTAACCAAAACCTCGACTTCGTCTCCATCGATCGCGAATTTCAAGTCTTGGCTACGGACCCAGATATCCTCGGAATACTCCTCACTGATGATGTAGGCAAATCGCGGGTTGACGTGATCGACCCTACCTCTGATCGTCTTAGGCTTCGTGACCGAATAGAACCTGCCATCCCGATTGCGCGCCAGCTTGCCGGCAGCCTCCATGGAAAAAAGCAGCTCCTTCACCCCATCCTTGGTTTTCGCGTCCCTGATACCCAGTTTTTTGACGAGTTGCCGATAGGAAAAAGTCGTATCGGGTTCTTCATAAAAAATGGACTGCAGTCGGTCCTTGACTTCCCCCATTCGGACCTTAGATTGTCTGCCGTGGGCCTGCTTTTTCTTCTTTCCTCTTTTCTTCGCCATGCACTAAGGCACTCTTGTGATTAATTCATTAGGGATGGTCGGGAGCGTGTTCAATTTGAGATACACTTGGGCGGTGGCCTCCACATCCTGGCAGCAATATTCGGCTATCCTAGTCAAACCGTCCTCCTCGTGATAAACCTGATTGACCTTGGACCCATCCATATCGGATTTGCTGGAAGATATACCCAGTAAATGGGTCAACAAATCCAACGATGTAAAACTCTTGTAATCCCCAAATTTCCACATCTCCATGGTATCAATATGCTTTACTTCCCAAGGCTTCTTCCCGGATAAGCTCAAAACAGAAGGGATCGGGATGCCGTGGATGATCAGTCGTCGGCACAAGTAGGGAAAATCAAATTCCTTCCCATTGTGTGCGCACAGTGTCAGGCGATCTTGATCGAAGCGCTCTCTAAGAAACATTACAAACTCCAGCAGAAGTGACTTCTCATCATGGGCATGGAAGGACTTGACTCGTAGAGCTGTATCCCCCTTGGATACATCAAAAATGCCGACTGCAATCACGATGATCTTCCCAAACTCGGCATAGATACCCGCACGATCAAAATATAACTCCTCGAGTGGCTTCTCGTCCTCATTGCGAAGGAAACCAGCCTTTCTCAACCAGTGACTCTTCAGGCCTTCAGGCATTTCATCAAAGGTGGGGTAGCCTGAAACCGTCTCAATGTCAAGGACAAGGATATCTCGAAGGTTGGACATTTTAGGTGTGTAACACGCCTTGTGTTCTTAATTCTGGAATATAGCTCAAATTTCCAGTGACGATACTGTCCGGCACGAAAATGTACTTCTTATCGTAGATCTGACTGCCAATGTAAAAGCTCACCCAATATTCATTGTTCAAATGGAAGACATCTGCATCAATCGGCTCCAACAAGGCGTATTCCTGAGGGTCGAGTCGGGGAATAGCGTGACGAAGAACGGAGGTCTTTTGTTCCTGACCGTCCTTTTCCCCGTAGCCTTTGGAGGTGACCAAAATGGTCTCAAGCGCCTGGGGACTGCGGTTGAGCAAATAGACCCTCCAATCTTCTCCCTCTTTGGCCACCGCTACGTACACATCTTCTACGGGTAAATGAGGAATGTCTTTTCTCATGGCATTACTTTTTTTGGTTGCTTACGCCTCGACGAGGGTCATTCCAAACTGATCTGACAAGTGCGACTTGAGGAGCCCCTCCACCTCAGGCATGGGCACGTCATGACCCAGTTCTCGCTGCATCGAAGTCACGGATTTATCATCTATTCCACAGGGGACGATATGGTCAAAATAGGTTAAGTCCGTATTTACATTGAGCGCAAAACCATGCATCGTGACCCATCGGCTTGCTTTCACACCCATCGCACATATCTTCCGTGCCGTGTCCATGTTCTCGAAATCAACCCAGACCCCAGTCAGTCCATCAATACGTCCCGCCGCGATGCCGAAGCCCGACAGCGTCCGAATGATCGCCTCTTCCAAGTATCTCAGGTACTTGTGAATATCAGTGAAGAAATTGTCCAAGTCCAAAATGGGGTAGCCTACCAGCTGGCCAGGGCCATGATAGGTGATGTCCCCCCCACGGTTGATGCGGTAATACTGGGCTTGCACCCTATTCAAGCCCTCCTCTTCCAAAAGGAGGTTCTCTTCCTTGCCACTTTTCCCCAACGTGTAAACGTGAGGATGATACACAAAGATTAGGTGATTGTCGGTGGAATACTGCTTATGGGGGTCCCGTTTCCG
>JBCCXG010000582.1:0-4390 GCA_039191945.1 Bacteroidota bacterium | reverse complement strand
GGCGGTAGGCTCAAGGGTCCTGCCATAGGTTACCATGGCCACTAAGGCACAGAATAACCAGCCCAAATACTTAGTGGAGTCGGCTTTGAGTTGCGTGATCATAGCACCCACTGAAGGAATGGAAGAGAGCGCCACAATCGGCAACAAAAGGCCCAATAAGAGTAAACTGGCACCTATTGATAATGTCAACGCACCAAAACCATGCGCCACCGGGTCAAAGGCCATCAAAACCAGTGCGGCAACCTGCAAAACTACGCCTAAAAGGAAAACTGGAATTTGATGACGAGCAGTTTCGACTTTCATCCAGCAAGCCTACAGGCGGGCCACCGGGCGGAAGGTTAAGCGGTGTAAAGAAGTGTTAAATGAAAGTTAAATCGCAAAATGAAAAGCTGATTGATGCCGGATAACGCTATTTTTAGTCAAAACGATGCGCTTGAAAAAGTTGATGATCAAAGGTGGCGTGGTCTCCTTGCTTCTGATTGGCACGCAAGCCTATTGGGTGTCAAAGTCCTTTGATACCCGGACTATGGGGTTTGACCATTCAGTTTCGGTTGCACTGTACTCGGTCGCTGACACCATGAGCGAGCACGCAACGGTAGAAAAGAGAGCCACCAACTACTATTACGTCCAGACGAATAGCCCACTGTCCAATCAAAAAGTCCAAGAGTTGATACATAAGGAGTTTTCCGCCAGAAATATTGAGCTGGATTATGAGTTGGGCGTGTATGATGCCGAAGATGACACACTGGTCTACGGCCATCGGGTCAGTGCCTCGGAACCTTATGTACCGCCCAATCTATGCGAGGATACGACCGGGGCAAATATGAACTTCGCGGTCTTCTTTCCGACCAAGGCCGGGATCCTAAGCAAAGGACCAGACATCTGGGCACTTCTTGTCTCGCTGGTTATCGTATGCTCTTGGCTCTATGCCAACACCACAAGTGCAAGAGCGGCTCGGCTGGCACAGGTCAGGCATCGCATTATGGTCGGACAATCTTGTCTTGATTTTCACAATCAACAATTAACCGTGAATCAACAAACTTACCCCCTGACGTACAAAGAGAATCTGATCCTCAAGTTGCTGTTTGAGCGTCCCAATGAGGTGATCGATCGAGAGATTTTCCTCAAAGAAGTCTGGGGCAAAGACGGGTTCTTCGTGGCCAGAAGCATGGATGTCTTCATCTCGAGAGTACGCAAATACTTGAAAGACGACGTTAACCTCAAAATCGAAAACTTGCGTGCCATCGGATATAGGTTGCATGTGAAAAAATAAATATCGCATATGCAGAAAGTTATTTGGTCTAACCTTAGTATTTGTCCGTTTCGACAGCTGGCCAATGTCAATCTACCGGTCGGAGTGCCTCTCTAACTGCGAAGCATACACATCCGTTATATATCAACAAAAACCACTCAAATGCATCTTCGCGGGCAAATCGCCCCTATTTTACCCTGAAGTGGGTTTCTCTAGCCTTTATTTGGTGAAAGGTCAGCATAGGATCTGGGTTCTTTTGTCGCTTATTTTGCTCAATAGATTCGCGCAATGTGAACCAATAAGTTGTAACTTTCCAAGAAAAAACATCATGAAATTGATACGCCAGTGGAGACTACTTTTATCTTCCGCGCTATTACTCTCCGGAGTACTCCTTGCTTTTCCTTCAGCTCTCCTAGCGAACTCCCACTCAACAGGATCGCTTGCCGCAGACCCTTCCGAGATAGCTCGCAACTGGGACATGGAGCCGCCAAAGATCCTCTTCATCCGCGGGGGCACGGGGTCGGGCGGTTTCTTTGAAGGTGGCTCGGACGAGCAACTCGCAGACATCGGCAACTTCCAGACCTTTGGCGGGAACCATGGATGGGGCGAACTCGCAGATCTGTTGCGGGGAGAAGGTTTTGAAGTCACTCAGGTCATCGAGGGGCCAGGAGGTGATAGCCCAGTGGACCTTGAGAATATGGACCTGGCACAGTACGACATTATTGTTTTTGGATCTAACAATGCCACCTATGGTGCAGCTGCTGTTAACGCATGGTCCAACTACATCAGCAATGGCGGGTCGGCCCTGTTCATCAGCGACGCCAATTTTGGAGCCGATTGGAATGACGCTTCTGCTTCTGACAATCACTTTCTTAGTCGTATTGGCTGGCAAATGAATCAAGATCGCGGCACTTACAATCTCACGGATTTCCAAGTGCCTAATCACCCGGTGCTAGAAGGGGTAGGTATCTTCGGCGGAGAGGGTGTCACACCGATTACGGTGCTCGACTACAACGTACCCAACGTCAGTAGTACCATCTTAGTGAGGGTCCCTCCTGGGCGCAGCGTAGGTCGGCTGTCATCTGGAACCGGCCGGGGGCCTTCCACCCCCAGCACGGCTAACGATGCGGTTTTGGTGATCGCAGAAGTAGGTGGTGGACGTGTGGCAGGACACTTTGACCGCAATACCTTTTTCAATCTCAATGGCGCTGGAGGGCGCGACCTGAATAAACTGGATCACAAGACCTACGCACCCAATTTGTTTAACTGGTTGGCGGGTCGCAGCGGTGGTACGCCCCTCAATCCGCCCGTAGCCAACGCCGGCACCGACCAGGTAGTCACCGATGAAGACAATGACGGTTCCGAATTGGTGACTTTGGACGCCACGGGCTCCAGCGACAGTGACGGAAACATCGTGAATTATGCTTGGACCATCGATGGGAATCTCGTTGCATCCGGCGTCAGCCCGACGGTTACACTACCCATTGGAATCAGTACGATACTGCTCACTGTCACCGATAACGACGGACTATCAAGTACTGATCAAGTACAAGTTACGGTGGAGTCTGCCGCTGGGAACCTGCCTCCAGTGGCCAACGCCGGACCTAATCAGAGCGTCTTTGACTTGGACGGGACCGGTGCAAATGTCTCGTTAGATGGCAGTGGATCTTCTGATCCCGACGGAGCGATCGTTAGCTACCGTTGGCTTTTGGGTGGAAGTGAAATTGCGACAGGCGCGAGTCCACAGGTCGTACTACAAGCTGGTGTCAATGTCCTCACCCTTGAGGTCACTGATGATGGTGATCCCGCTTTTTTGGCAACGGATGAGGTGGTGATCACTGTACTGACCTTACCCAATGGCGACATCACCAATTTCGTGATCGTCGACGCCGCATCGAACACAAGCTTTCGTCCTCTGGTGGTCGATGATGTGATCATCTTGGAGCAAAGTCCCACATCAATCTCAATGACCTACGAGCCCGTGAATTCCACGGTTGAAAGTGTTGTTTTCAATCTACAAGGACCGGTCAATCAGTCACAAACCGAAAGCGTACCACCCTACGCCTTGGCGGGGGACAGTAACGGGAATTTCTCGCCTTTTGGTTTCGTGCCTGGCGACTATACAATCACCGCTACGGCATACAATGCCAACGGAGGTGGCGGCGATGTACTCGAAACCCAGACCATTGATTTCACGGTGGTACAAGCACTGACCACTAACCAACCACCCATTGCTGAGGCAGGACCTAACCAGTCCGCTGCAGACCCCGATGGGGATGGCTTTGCGTCGTTTACCTTGGATGGATCTTCTTCCAATGATCCAGACGGCAACATTGTGACCTACGAATGGCTCATCGCCGGAGATCTATTCGCGACGGGTGTCGCACCCACAGTACTATTGCCCGTCGGTACCACTACACTGATCCTGCAAGTCACGGACAATGAAGGCGCTACAGCCACTGACGAAGTGGTTTTGACTGTCACTCCCAACCAGCCGCCCACCGCGGAAGCCGGCGAGAACCAAGAAGTCAGAGATGCCGATGGGAACGGTCTCGCAGAGGTAGCCCTAGATGGTACAGGATCCATTGACCCCGACGGAAGCCTCGTCAGCTATTCCTGGACCATCGCGGATGCTGAGATTGCTACAGGTCCCTCACCGGTGGTGTCCTTGCCCACAGGCGAGCACTTGATTACACTGACCGTGCAGGACAATGGAGGTGCTACGGCAACCGATCAAGTGACAGTGATCGTTACCACCAACCAACTACCGGTCGCCAATGCTGGTGCCAACCAGTCAGCCGGAGACCCCGATGGGGATGGCTTTGCGTCGTTTACCTTGGATGGATCTTCTTCCAATGATCCAGACGGCAACTTAGTGAGCTACGAATGGCTCATCGCCGGAGATCTATTGGCGACGGGTATCGCACCCACGGTACTATTGCCCGTCGGTACCACTACACTGATCCTGCAAGTCACGGACAATGAAAGTGCTACAGCCACCGACGAAGTGGTTTTGACTGTCACTCCCAACCAGCCGCCCACCGCGGAAGCCGGCGAGAACCAAGAAGTCAGAGATGCCGATGGGAACGGTCTCGCAGACGTAACCCTCGATGGTACGGGATCCAGTGACCCCGACGG
>JBCCXG010000581.1:0-4397 GCA_039191945.1 Bacteroidota bacterium | reverse complement strand
GGCTGCGATCGTCGGCCGAGCGGACAATGGACAGGCTTCCTTATCTATGGACGCCTTCTACAGTGACCTTTTTCTAGACGGACAAGAAGACATGGGCTGGTACATACGTGATTTTGGCTTCGAGATGCGCCTAACCGCGGAGGTGCCGGCACATATCAAAAAGGGAATCGCGGATCTCAGTCAGCGGCTTTTGAATAAAATCAATATCCCTCTGGAACGCATCACGAAATATGCCATACATCCAGGAGGAAAACGTATATTGGATGTCATTGAAGAGGAATTATCGATAAAGCAAGGCGCCAACGTCGCAGCGCGCGAAGTGATGAGAAATTTTGGCAACATGTCATCGCCTTCGGTGCTATTTGCCCTGAAATACATCACGGATCGTCTCTCCCCGGCAGATGAAGGGGAACATGTGCTGAGTTTTGCCTTCGGGCCCGGCCTCACCATGGAAAGCATGCTCCTAACAGCAAGAAACTGTGCCTGATCTTAAATACAGATCCAGCGGCATAGAGCTCATGGATGACCTTAACTGTAAAGGTGAGGTAGTGGACCAGACGCTTCGCGAACTGGATGTCATCAACAAGTGGCTGGGAGGCGATAACATCAGTATAAGGGCGGTTCAAGAGCTCCTGGATAATGTCGACCAACCGATCACATTTCTTGACTTAGGTTGTGGAGGAGGTGACATCCTCATTGCGCTAGCCAAATGGGGCCGCAAACATCACAAGCAAATTCAATTCATCGGCATAGATGCGAACCCGGCTATTGTAGCTTATGCAAGGTCCAATTGCAAAGACTACCCGGAAATATCTTTTCGATGCATCAACATCTTCGATCAAGAATTTGCGACGCTTCAGTGCGATATCCTACATTGCTGCCTGTTCACTCATCACTTTACCTCTGAGGAGCTCTCCAAGCTGTTGGGCCAGTTTCGACAACAGGCCTCGCTCAAGGTCATCATCAATGACCTGCATCGTCATACGCTTGCCTACCATTCCATCAAGTGGCTCACAAAGCTTTTCTCAAAATCCCCAATGGTGCAACACGATGCGGCCCTCTCTGTTGCTCGTGGGTTTCTGAAGAGTGAACTCCAAGACCTGCTCAAGGGAGCCCAAATTGACCAGTACCGCCTAGCATGGAGATGGGCCTTTCGATGGGAACTGATCTATTAGCTTACCCATCGAACCTTGTCATCCATTGGCGTCCGCCGTCCTTCTGGCCAGTTTCCTCTAGGCATGCCAACGTAGAGGAACCCCAATAGACGATCATCTGCACCTAAGTCGAAGAACGACTTGGCTTCTTCCCAGTAGGTGACTCCGCCACTTCCCCAATAGCAGCCCACACCGTGAGCAGTTGCCGTCAAGTACATGTTCTGCACCGCACACGCAACAGCCTCGATCTCCTCTACCTCAGGAAACTTCTTACCATCCGGTCTCTTCATACCAATCGCAATGATATGCGAACACAGCAAGGGCTTGCTCGCAAGCTTCTCAAACTTCATCTCCTGAAAGTCCCCACTAGCCGTGGTCCGCTCACGATAAAGTTCCGACTGAAACCTGGCCAACTCCTTTATTCCCTCTCCCTTGAAAACAATAAATCGCCAAGGCTCCGTCAGGCCATGATTTGGGGCCCAATTGGCATTCTCCAGCATCTCCCGAATAATATCGTCACTGACTATTTCTCCGGAATACATAGCAGGATAAATTGATCTTCTAGATCGGATGAGGCGCGATACCTCCTGTACATCAAAATTCATGGAGCAAAGATCTCTAACGCTAGGATCACTCAGAAGTCACCCATCAAAAAAATCCTTCCTTATCGATCGATCAAGACCTTAAAAACCAAAATCCCTTCCGCAGATGAAGCGTCAACCATGCGGAGAAGATAAATACCCGGAGATAGATCCTGTACGTCCAAAGTCACACTTTTCTGAGTACTCCGAGGCAGGGACAGTTCCTCCAAAAGCATTCCCTGTAAATTCAAGAGCTGTGCCTTAATACTACTACTAGTCAACCCTTTGTAGGCAATGTTGAGATCCCTGTCCGCAGGGTTCGGATAAACCGCAATTTCTTCGAAGTACTCTCGAAGAACCCTCAAAATCTCGATGAGCTGCACTTCTATGCCGGTCTCGTCAATCGTGGCCTCTAGGGTCAGGGTATTTTGCTCCAGACCTCCCTCTCCGATCGTGAACGTAATGAAGGAGTTCGGATCCATCGGAATCCCCGGATAGTCGATATCCAAGCGATAATCGCCATCAGGCAACTCCCCAAAAGTCACTCGACCATCATCATCTGTCTCCCGATATGCTATCAGCTCAAAGTCGGCCAAATCATTGGCAGCTCGACCACCTGTGGCCCGCCTTCTGCGCCGGAGTGAACACCCAGCACGCTTTACAGTCCTGCGAGCCTCCAACCTTGCACCTTCTGCTCCGACAGTTGCAAAATCCGCTTCTACCAGGAGGTTGATTGAATTGCCGCCTGTTTCTACCTCCGTGGGCCGGCGCTGCATCCTGAGCGGCTCCTCTACGCGATCGCGAATACGAAGCGTATCCGCCTCCTCCCAAAGAAAAGCGCTTGAGTAATAAGTAGGCAGCAACCGCACTGAATCCGCAAGCCCTCCGGAAATCCGTACAAACACCGAATCAGTCCTAAGCGCCACCAAATAATTTCCTAATACCACGTCATCAAACCTTAGTCCTTGGCCATCGACCGCCACACTCTGGATCGTATCAAACGGAGTGCCTGGACGCGTCACCTCCATCAAGAAACCCTCACCTTGATCCAAGTCCTGCAATGACCCATTACCATCGACATAGGTCGGTCTGAAACTCACCTCAGTGGTGGCTAGGACGGTCTGACGCTGAGTGATCAACTCAAGACCAGGCACCAATGGATTCGTCACTCTCAAATAGTAGTCTCCCATCCGTAAGTAATCGAGACCTTTGATTTCATGGGAAGCAGCAGTGGATCCCGAAATCTCTCGCGAATCCAAAAACCCGTCAAACAGCCACTGATATACATTTGCCGTGCCGCCTACGGGTATTGTTACCACGTGATTGGAGCCCTTGGGTAGTCGTATTTCTGTTGCTTCTCCCACTGGCTTTTGGTTTTGATAGTTGATACTTGGAACTTGAGCATTACTTTCCAGGTCCCTAAAGTCCAGCAAATTGTCCGATACATTGGGCGCTGTTAATTCCTCCATTCGTCGCAGATCTGGTATTCCCGTCACAAAATTTCCAGAAAGATCCAAAAATCTCAAATTCACAATATCCAGTAAGTCGTAAGGGACATCACCAATCAGATTGCTATTGGATAGGTCCAATGACACAACACGATCACCCTCAACCACTACACCTACCCATGTGTCAATATTCGGATTGTTAGGCCAATCCGCCCCATTCGTCCACCCACTACCCATGGTAGCATCGTAGACCGCCAGTAGTGATGCGCGATCCCTTTCCAGCGAGCTGACCTTGAGCAAGATCCCGGTTGTCGAAAGGGTGAGATCTGGAAAATCAGGATTCGTAACTTCCGCCCGATAAGTTCCCTCCTGATCGAAGGAAGTCACATCTAAGAAGATTCTGCTTCGATTAGCCGCGATCAATTCATCGTTTTTGAACCAACGATAAACATTGCCATCGCCACTGACTTCACGATCCAAGACGTACTGCTCTCCTTGCTCCACCAGTACTGAAATAGCATCCAGCAACTCTTTTTGGTTGTCATAAATCACCTCCGCTCCCAGCGTACGTAAGCTTTGGAAGGCGCCAAAAGACAGTCGATTCTCCGAGACGTCGGCATTTTGCAATCCGACCAGAGAAGATACCTCCCCGAGACCTGCCAGCTCATTCTCCGACAAGTCCATTACTAAAAGAGCAGAGAGACCACTCGTAATGTCATCGACCTTTCCAGTGAGGTTATTGCCATTCAATTCCAGCCTGGTGACCCGTGCATCCTCCACTACTACACCCTGCCAAGTCTCCAAGCGACCTTTCAACCAATTGTCTGAATTGTGCCACTGACTGCCTCCAGTAGACTGGTAAATAGAGACCAAGGCCAACGAATCCAGTGCAGTGTTGGGATCAACACCTGTCGTCACCTCTAGCGTCTCCGAGTACACCGAAGCATCTCCTGACTGGTAGAGCACCCTAATTCGATTGAAATAAGTAGTGCCGTAGGTGATTCCAGATACTAGCACGAAGTTGTTTTCGTCGCCCGGCTCTTGATAACTCGTAATAATATTCGAAAAATCTTCAACATCACTTACTTCAACCACATAGCTCAAGACCCCGCCGCCTACCTTGGTCCAAAACAGTGTGTATGTACTTACCGTGATGTCCTGGACAAAAGCGAACGCTGTTCCCCCTGGCAGTATCTGCAACTCATTCCCTGTAT
>JBCCXG010000580.1:0-4398 GCA_039191945.1 Bacteroidota bacterium | reverse complement strand
CCGTTGTACTTACAGGGGCCTTCTCCGTTGATGGTGTAGACGTGAGCATCACAAGTAACAAAAGCCGACTGACTTTCAAGGTAGGACCCATCAGCCGGCAGATCCAGGGTATCCATTTGTTCTGCCAGCCCTGGCTTGCTGAATTGAGGAACATCAATCGGTCTTTTACGAAACAAGAATGAAGGTTCACTCACAGTCCCGACATTTTCATCGTCACCAAAGGCCGCAAAAATGTAAGTACCTGATCGGACGCAGAAGTCGAGAGACGACTCATTGCTTGCAACACCAGCACCAAAACAATCTCCCTCCTCGACCAAATCGGCTTTTAGGAAGTCGACGTCCGTCAAGGGACGCTCAAAGTCCACGTCAGCATCGGTATTTAATTGATAAAGCCCATGCTCAAAGAAGAAAGCATTTTGGACAATCAATACCCCAGGCTCACCAATCACAATCTGTCGGTAGATCCCAGCCCGCTCTGCCAAACCATCACATACACCGTCTGGAAATAGCGGCAGATCCGTCGTGGCGCATCCGAGAACATCCGGCACGCCGCTGTACACCTTGAAGTTGGTTGGATCGGTCCCGGCATCCTCTAGCGCCTCCCCGTTATTGATCTTGTCGACTTGATCCTTATCGGCCAGAGTAAACTGATGCGACTGGGGCACCTGGAGCGTGTAGATCTCTAGCTCGTTGCTGCCGCCAAGGCTCGAGTTGGGATGCAAAACATTGCTTTCGTCCGCACGGGACATGACCTCAATCGTATAGACGCCACTAGGAAGACAAGCTGCTCGGAAGGCCCCAAAATCCAGTGCCTCTGTTGGGTTGTCTGTAGAAATTTCAGAAGGCCACGGATTGGGAAGTGAAAGACCATTCGAACACATGTCTCGAACGTCTCCTGGATAGACCCTCAACCGCCTGAACTGGCTGACCGTCCAGTTGTTGATCCAGACATTGACATCTTCGTCGAAGGACACCACATACCACTGTCGGAGATCCAGTTGATCCGCCGCACGATCGAAAGAAGCATCAGGCGCAACTGCAGGACAGGTATGGTTGTCAATGTAGGTAGCGCAGTCAAAATGATTGGCAATGGTGCTTAGAAATCCTCCTGGACGAGTCAGTGTTCCGAACAGATTATATTCGGGAGGTGCAACATTGACATCCGCCTTGGGAACAGGCAACAAGTTGCCATTGTCGGCAAAAGGTAAATAGGGATCTGCGGGATTGGCGCCCTGAGAAGGTCCTTCTCCCAGATCATGCAGTTTCAGTCTGAATCGGTTTTGATGATCACGGTGAATGAAGAATTGGATAGAATAGGTGCTATTGGCATTGAGCACACAAGCTAAATTCCTCGGTGTGAGCTCGATCCTTGTAGGCCTGGTGCTCACCGTCTCCCTGGTCAGAATGGAGGCCTCCACTTGAACCAGATCGGCACGAGGAGTGGTGCGGGCATCTCCTTCATAGAGCCGGTATCCAACATGATTGACGTCGACAAAGTCCTTGACAGCATTCAGCTCAAGGTGCAAGGCGTCAATGTGATCGTCCGTTTCGAACGTAAACCAAGCGGTCTGATCGTAGTCCTGTACAACTGATACCCCGTTAATGGCCAAGTCTGGAAGCACAGCTATCAACTCATCGACCTCCGCCTGATCGTCAATGGATAGACAGCCGGACTCAAACTCTACTACCCGATTTTGATGACCCAAGGGGAATGGGAATAGGAATGGATCGTCTTGGCGATCGTATTGCATGGCTCGGCGCACATTGTCACTGACAAATGACTCTGGATGATTCACCTCGAGTTCTGCTCGAAGTGGGAAGTTGCTGAGGTACTTATCACCGGCACTGATTCGGATCAGGTAAGTGCCCTTGTTCAAACAGGCATTGGCCGTACGTCCGAAGGAAATCAAAGGCGTAAACGGAGCCAAGTCATTTTGGCCTCCAGGCAGAAGCGGAAGTGTACCTTCCAAATCGCCCTCCGGCTTGTTGAAAACCATCACGGAAATGTCGCTATTGCCGACATGTGCTTGGTTGAAGCGCTCCTCGATATTGATACTAACACTACGAGAAGTGGGGATCGTAAATTCATACCACAGGCTCTTTTGGTTTGCGTACCCCTCAGGAAAAGTGGCCGCTTCCCAAGGCTGTAGCGTAGCATTGGTCAAATCGACGCTATTTAGCGGCACCGATCCATAGCCAAAGTTGTTTTCCAAAATCTGAATTGGGCAAGGGGAGCTGTAGTCATCGCCACACAAGGCGGGTGGATTGTCTGAGGGTGTGATGGTGATGGGCTGCGCGGCGATTCGGAGATTATTATTACGGTTGTCTGGAAGCGTATTGTCGGGATTGATGATCTCATTCACCATCAGATAGATATAATAATCTCCATCCAGGCTATTGGGCAGGTAGACTTCCTCGGTCATCTCGTAAGTAGCGCCCTCGAGCAGCGGTGAGCCGAGGGAAGTATTGAAGCTAGCACTGTGCAGTGGTAGGGCACATGTGGTCAGGTCCTGGCAAGTATTTGTAGGTGCGATATACAATGCATCTATCCAGGACCTTGCATCTTGGATGGCATCCCCAAGATTGGTCACTTGCCAAGATACTTGAATAATGTCCGTTCCGGTGGCAGTCGTGACGGAAACATCCAGACGAGTTGGCGCCAAATCCGCCATCATGGGAGCGTTGACCAACAAGAGGCCACCTGACACAATATTGTTCTCTTCGTTAGCCTCTGTCAGCACATCTTTCGCGTCTCCTGCTATGTGTACGTAGTACGTCCCAGGTGTTAGTGACTCCGGAATAGTGACGTATGCCGATGTGCTGCGGCGCCCACCAATGGGCAGTTGAAAGCCCTGCACGGGGTTCACCAGCGGATTGCCATCCATGTCTTCCGTGATTGTCTCGCGATTTTCAAAGTCAGCAAGGATGTCAACCACGGTGGTTAGACTAAATGTCGCACTGGTTGTCAGGTACACACGATCCTCGAATGCCGTACCAATGTCTTTCGTCCCGAGGTTTTCCATGGCATACTCAATGACCAATTCTTCCCCGCTGGAGACAGCGAGCGATTGATAGGTCAAATCCTTGAGCTGTAAATCTGCAATGGGCGTTGCCTCGATCGTAATCCGATCTGTCACAAACGTATTATTCTCAAGGTTGCCCTCTGTATTATCGACATCAAAATCTATGATCACATAGTAGTCTCCTGGTGCCCACCCAGTGGGTAGCTGCAGCTCTTGCACGACTTCTAGGGTGTCCTCAGCGGTGAGCCGCTCGATATCAAAACTTGCTGATCCGACGAGAACATCGGTCTCACCATCAAATTCCGTGTCTGCTGACAAATAGAATGACTGGCTGACTGTCATATCGAGAACTTCGGCAAGTCCAAGGTTTTCGTACGAGATGGATATGGACAGCGGGTCTTCCACAAAAAGCGTTGTTGGATCTACTGTCGCAGACTGAATAGATACATCGGGTAGGTCCGCGGTAGTAAAAACCCATTCCGGACCCTCGACGAACTGGGAGCCGCAGGAGTTGGACGCCACAACCTGCCAGTTGTAAGTGGTGATCAGGTCAAGCCCATTTTCAATGGACAGCGTATTGGTAGCCAGGTCGGCAGCGAATGGAACGCTAGGCTTACTTTCACCCTGCTTCCAAAGGTAGAAGTCATAAGACGCATTGGGATCAGCGATCCAAAGAAAAGAAACGGGCAACTCCAGATCTGATCGTCCATTGGACGGGACCAAATATTCTACCGGCCCCGGCGTGATGTCAGGCACCTCGGTGATCACAATTTCGTCTTGCTGGGCGCAACCTGCCTCATTGGTCACGGTGACCGTATAAATCCCTGCCGCAGCAACGGTGATTTCCGAAGATGTTGCTCCAGTAGACCATAGATAGGAAGCGCCTTCCGGGCCTTCTGCAGAGAGAAGTACTTGCTGTCCCGCGCAGATCTGCAAGTCTTCGCCGAGGTTGATTTCAAATTCGGTTGCAGTCAGGTCGAGGGTAAAATCCCCTACCGCTGCTCCTGCTCCCTCAACCACGATCAAATAGGTCTGGCCTGGGTCGACGCCCCAGGTGATAGTCGCATCGTCGCCACAATTGTTGTCGACACTAGAAAGGACTGCGCCGGTCGCATCGAGTACATGAAGGAAGGTATTGAACGAAGAGCCGCAGGTACTCGCCGTCATTTCGACGGCACAATCAGGGGCTGTGATCTGGTAAAAGACGTCGGGCGCATTTTGACCGTTTTCCGCAGCGGTGTAAGTATCTGTGAAACTACTGCCCTCTGCCGAGATGAGGTTAGAGCCAGCGATGGTGGCAGGGACGATATCGATCACAAATGGATTGGCCTGATCATCCCCCTGCAATGCTTTTACCAGCACATCGAGCTCGTTG
>JBCCXG010000579.1:0-4402 GCA_039191945.1 Bacteroidota bacterium | reverse complement strand
CTCCCAGATTCCACCTTCGGTTTTCTTGAAACTGATCGAAGTAGTTGAAAGGTTCTGAATCCTGAAATCTCAATGTCAACACATCTTCACCTGAGGTGGTAAACAACCCCGTTGGGACTGGTGCCACATTGTCGTTGATAACATCACGTTCATCAAAGGCACTGGAAAAGTTCGTATTGTAGCTACCTCCAAAACTAACGGTCGGATATCGGGCACCCTCAGCCGCCTTTACTCCATACCGAGCCGCCATGACCCCTAGATCGGCACCTTGGATGTTGGGCTGTATGTCAACGGCATCATCATACACCTCCTGGGAGGTGGTGCCCAGGTCTGGCTCGCCATCCAGGTCAATGTTCGGAATCAATATATCGATCTGCTGGGATGCTGGGATGAGCATGGCTTGCTTTAGGCTCAGCAGCGCCAAGTCCAGGTTGTTCTGGGCATTGATCAATGCTACTTCGTTGCTCGCCACCTGACTGACAAGTTCGAGTTCCTGGCTCCTGGGAGCCGCTCCAGATGAAACAAGTAATTTGACCCTCGCCAGTTGCGACTCGCTGCTCTCCAGCTGATAGCGAGCGTTCTCCAGTAGCTCTTTGTTGAAAATCACATTGAGGTAAAAAGTCACAATGTTCAAGGATACGATGTTGATCGCATCCTCCAAATTGGCCTGCGACTGGTCCTTACCGGTCCGGTCTCTGGCAATCCCATAGTGCTGTTGCAAACCGCTGAAGAGTACAACATTGGAGGTACCGCCAAGCCCCGAGGAATTGATCTGATCGGTGGTGAACTGGTTAGTTGTCGGGTCTATGGATCGGCCCCAGTTGATTCCGTAGTTCCAATTTGCGTTGGCATTGGGCCAGCGACCGGCTTTCGACTCTCGCAAATCGACCTGACTCCCTTCCAATGCTAGCCGCGCTCTTTTGACGTCAATATTGTTGTCAATTGCAATATCCACACACTCCTCCAGGGTCAGCACCCTCACATTTTGTGCTACGCCTTTTTGGGGAGAAGCCACGAGGATCAACAGACAAATCGCAATAGCGCCCATCTTGAGGGCGTACCTGATCCATTTCATATCTGAGGTATATACCATGTTCTTTTCACCCAGTTCAGGTGATTTATGTAATCAATTGAAATTTGCTGAGGCGCAGAGTCCATTTCCAAAATCAAGCACGCCATATCATTTTTCGCCTTCCTCGAGACCGTCATAGTCGCAATATTGCAGTCATCATGAGAAAGGATGTCGGTGATGAAGGCAATGCTACCTTTCTTGTCATCCGCTTTGATCACCATAGTGTGAAGACTGCAACTAAAATTGGCTTCGAAGCCGTTGAGTTGACGAATGCGGATCACCCCTCCTCCGCGACTCTCACCCACCACAGTACAAGTATCCTCTCCCCTTTTCATGGCTAGCTTCACGGTATTGGGATGTAGTGTAGAAGCGTTTCCTATGGATTTGAATCGGTAGTCGACATGGGCCTCCTTTGCCAATGCAAGCGACGTCTTGATCCTTTCGTCGTCAGTATTCATGCCCAGTAGTCCTGCGAGTATGGCGCGGTCACTGCCATGCCCCTCATAAGTCCGGGCAAATGAGTTGTAAAAGGTGATCTCTACATCATCCGGAGTCTCGCCCATCAGCCTATGTGCGACCTTTCCGATCTTCACCACACCTGCGGTATGGGAGCTCGATGGTCCTATCATGACCGGACCTATCATATCAAAAATGCTGCTCTTCTCTGGCATGGGTACGCCCTCTTAGTAGCCGAAACGACCGCAAACTTACATTTTTGCCCGTCTTTTTCTAAGGATCATTGTTAGTTGGTCAGATTTACGGGCAGGAGGTGATAAGGTTCAGCGAGACAGGGATTTATCAAACGGCCACCGCTGCCTTGATGTGAGGATGCGGTTCGTAACCCAGCAATTTGAAGTCCTCGTAGCGAAAAGAAAAGATATTGTCAATCTCCGGATTGAGTTGCATTGTCGGCAAAGGTCGCAGTTCTCGACCGAGCTGTAGATGTGCTTGGTCCAGGTGATTGCTATACAAGTGGGCATCCCCAAAAGTATGGACAAACTCACCCGGCTGCAGGCCCGTCACCTGTGCCACCATCAGGGTCAATAGTGCATAGGAGGCAATGTTGAAAGGTACCCCAAGAAATACGTCGGCACTTCGCTGGTACAATTGACAAGATAGCTTTCCCTCCGCCACATAAAACTGAAAAAAGGCGTGGCACGGCGGCAAAGCCATGTGCTCTACTTCCCCTACATTCCAAGCACTGACGACCAGTCTACGCGAGTCCGGATTACTCCTGATCTGATCAACTACCTTGGCGATTTGATCAATATTACCGTGTTGGGAGGGCCAGCTCCGCCACTGGACACCGTAAACTGGGCCCAGATCCCCGTTTTCATCTGCCCATTCATCCCAGATGGAAACGCCATTCTCCTTCAGATAAGCAATGTTTTGGTCGCCCTTGAGAAACCATAAGAGCTCGTGAATGATCGAGCGCGTGTGCACCTTCTTCGTGGTCACCAGCGGAAATCCATCCTGCAAATCAAAACGCATCTGATAGCCAAAGACACTCAGGGTACCGGTTCCGGTCCGGTCTTCTTTGCTCACCCCTTGATCCAGGATGTGTCGCATCAACTCATGATACTGCTGCATAACCAACTCGTGTTTAACTGACGAAGGTAGAAACTATGGCGGTTTTCGGCCTGTGGATAGTCAATCAGTTATTCACACTTTGGGCAGCTCCCATCCATTTTGGTAACTCGCATTGACCATGGCAGTGGCCTCTTGGTCGCCTTTGAATGATCGCGTATCGCCATCCCAGTATATTTTTCGACCCGTCTTGAAAGCGATATTGCCCATGTGTGCGTTGATCGCAGCAGCGCTTCCCTCCCGCGCCGTGCACTTCGCACGCTTGGGATCATCATTTTTGATGGCATCCACAAAGTTTTGTGTATGGAAATCAAGATAGTTGCCCCTTCGTCCCTGATCCGGGATATCTGGCATGAGATACTGCCGCATGCCGTCCTTGTTCACTTCCTCTGGGATCAATTCAAATCCACCGCGATTTAGGACAAGGGTGCCATTATTGCCAATGAAAGCGATGCCTTCCGCTCTGCCATAGTTACCACCATCTATCCCCGTGGCGTGCTCCCAGAGCATATTGAAGTCTTCGTACTCAAAAACTGCCTGCAGTGTATCGGGTGTTTCCGAAGCGTCATCCGGGTAGGCCAACTTGCCTCCGGAAGCCATCACTGATTTCGGAGCGGTAGCTTGCATAGCATATAATGCGATGTCAATCTCATGCACTCCCCAGTCGGTCATCAGTCCTCCTGCATAGTCCCAAAACCATCGGAAATTGAAGTGGAACCGGTTCTTGTTGTAAGCTCGCTTGGGTGCAGGCCCCAGCCACATATCGTAATCCACTCCCGAGGGTGCTGCAGCATCAGGCAATACAGGCACAGGCTTCATCCATCCCTGATAAGCCCATACCTTGACCAGCCGGATATTGCCAAGGTCGCCAGATCTCACGATGTCGATCGCTTGCTCGTAATGGGTACCACTGCGTTGCCATTGGCCAACTTGTACTGTCTGTTTGGAAAACTTCTCGCCGGCTTCCGACATGAGGTAAGCCTCCTGAACAGAATTAGCTAACGGCTTTTCGACGTAGACATGTTTCCCGGCCTCCAACGCATCTACGTACATCTTGCAATGCCAATGGTCCGGGGTGCCAATGATCACTGCATCGATGTCCTTGTTCTCCAGTAGCTTTCGATAGTCTTTGTAGGTTTTGACTTTGTTGTCTCGGTACTCCTGATAGTCCTTGACACGACGGTCAAGCACACTATCGTCTACATCGCATAATGCGACACACTGAACATCTTTCATACCCAAAGAGGAGCGCATGTTGGACCAGCCCATACCATTGCAGCCAATGACGGCGAAATTGACCGTTTCATTGGCTTGGGCAAAGCCCTTGGTCAATAGTTGTGGTGCAAGACCCAAAGCCAGGGTTGAAGTAGTCGTCTTCTTCAAAAAATTTCTACGTGTTTTCATAGGGGGTTGGGGTTCTCTGTCGATGAATATGTTCAATTTATGTCATGGCGAGCACCTGGCCAAGAACTATTTGACACCCGGTGCTAGTGGCATTGGGTACGGGGGATGGCCAACTTAGACCCATCAAAAGTCCTCATTGAAGGTTGGTAAGTACCTAATTCTAGCTAATCGCTACTCTCGGGCACAACATAGCCGTGGAATCCGCCTGACCTACACCGAATTCGGTCCGGCAGCACACCTTTTGCCTAAAAAAGTAGACCAAGGTAGCTTTGGCGCTTGGACAACGAAGTTTAGCCTATGAACGCCAGATGCATCCCGTTCTCAAGTACCCGATTGCGT
>JBCCXG010000578.1:0-4420 GCA_039191945.1 Bacteroidota bacterium | reverse complement strand
GCCAGGCACGCTCTTGAAAGGGACGTTCTTGGCTTCGTCGCATACAAACAAAGTGGGCACCCCTAGAAGGGTGCCCTGCGCAGTTGAGAACAATTACGTTGTAAGCTTAAGACCGAGCTACTTCGATGCCAAAACCAGTTCCTCGTTGAGAATGGCGTCTTCTAGGTTGGCCAGTTTGAAGTAGAAGGCGTAGCTTCTGTTTTCGTAAGTAGCAGATCGGCAAATCGGCACTGGATCCAGGCCGTAAGTCACGAAGTGCGTTACTACCATGATGGAATTGGAATACTCGTCATTCGGTCGGAAGGGGCGCGACCCTCGCCCGGCTTTTGTGAAACCATCAACGAAAGAAAAGAAACCATTGACATCACTTCCAGATCCTAATCGGATGGTATCCCCAACGGATACCTGGACGGAGTCATATTCAAAATCTTCAATACTAAGTCTCACTCCCCCAAAATTTTGAGCACTACCTACAAGGCCAACGAGGAAGAAAAGCACGGGCAGAAATACTCGTAAGGTGTGGGGTAAAAAAGAGTGAATTCTCGGGTTTCGTTCGTTTGTCATGGTCGATTCGTTTGTCTAGCTTATGGTTGAAGAGTTCGATTTGCTGCCGAACTCCTTACGAAGATACCTTTGTAGGGAAGGGAGATGCGGTCATATTCGATACTCGTACCTAGGTGTTCGACGAATGGTACTTATCACTCCTTTTTTGTCTTATGGCCCCGCAAACGACCTATTTGCCATAATTATTATGAGTATTTACAAGGATTTACCCGGTGTCTATGATCCACCTACCTTACTCAGGTGTTTCAATAGTCGTGCATCGATGCGATTTGGAATGGTCCTATCAAAAAGCTATGTTTCTTTGATGAAAAGACTACTTCTCTTCGCGGTATTCCTCTGCGGTCACCAACTCTCTTATGGGCAGGCCTTTACTCGCTCAGACACGTTGAGGGGAAGCGTCACGCCAGAACGTGCGTGGTGGGATTTGGTGTATTACCACCTGGAGGTCGAAGTGATGCCGGAAGAAAAGCGTATCACGGGGCAAAACACCATGCACTACCGGGTGCTTTCTGAGCAGAATATTTTGCAAATTGATCTACAAGATCCGCTGAAGATCACTGAAATCACGCAAGACGGACAGGTCTTGAGGTACAGAAAGGAGGGGAGTGCCTACTTCGTCCAACTGACCTCGAAGCAACCAAAAAATGCCGTCAAAACTTTGATTATACAATATGAAGGCCAGCCCCGTATCGCTGTACGTGCACCCTGGGATGGTGGTTTCAGCTGGGAACGTGATGACAATGGCAAGCACTTTATTGCTACCTCCAACCAAAGCCTGGGAGCGAGCGTCTGGTGGCCTTGTCGCGACCACATGGGGGATGAAGTGGATAGCATGCTGATCAGCGTGGAGGTACCCGAGGACCTCGTGGATGTTTCTAATGGGCGCTTGAGAGCCGTAGAGCACAATGAGGTGGATAAGACCAAGACTTATCACTGGTTTGTTGGGAATCCCATCAACAACTACGGCGTCAACTTGAATATTGGAGACTATGTGAGTTGGGAAGAGGTCTACGCCGGAGAAAAGGGCCCCTTGGATGTAACCTATTGGGCACTACGGGCAGACGAAAAGAGGGCCAGGAAACAGTTCAAAGAAGTGCCCAGGATGCTTGAAGCATTTGAGCACTGGATGGGCCCCTATCCGTTCTATGAGGATGGTTTTCAGTTGGTCCAGGCACCTTACCTGGGTATGGAGCACCAGAGTTCGATTACCTACGGCAATGGATTTCAAAATGGCTACAGGGGACGCGATCTCAGTGAGACAGGATGGGGCATGAAGTTTGACTTCATCATTGTTCATGAGTCGGGTCACGAATGGTTTGCCAATAATCTGACCCACGCCGACGTGGCCGACATGTGGTTGCATGAAAGCTTCACGGCCTATTCTGAAAGCCTGTTTCTAGAGTACTGGTTTAGCAAAGAAGCAGGCCGGGAATATGTACGAGGGACACGCTTCAATATTGAGAACGCAAAGCCGATGATTGGTGCTTATGGTGTGGATGATCACAGCTATCCGATCGATGTGTACTACAAAGGCAGCAATATGCTCAATACACTCCGCTCAATTGTGAATGACGATGAAGCTTGGAGAGGACTTATGAGAGGACTTGGTGAGCGATTCTATCATAGCACTACTTCTTCCAAAGAGGTCGAAGCCTTTATGGCCGAGACCCTTGGCTTATCCTTGGAGTCCTTTTTTGATCAGTACCTTCGGGATCGAAGTTTGCCGGTGCTCGAGTACTATTTCAAGGAAGGTAAGCTCTACTATCGCTGGACTCAGGTGGTGTCAAACTTCGCAATGCCTGTGGATGTCTCGATCGGCGAAAGGAAGGTGCGTCTGGAGCCTCGAAGGGATTGGCAATCCGTCGGGACCAAGGCTCAGCAGTTGGAGGTCGACCTGAACTATTACATCTCCACCTTAAAGAGCCGCTAAGCCCAAAAGGTAATACCTGAGACGATCTGTAACTTTTGTCACCAAGGGTTGAACCTGACCCCTCTAATTTTGTTGGCTTTGAAGAAAACAGCTGACGAGCAGTGACGAAGATGATAGAATTTATCAGCCAGCCCTGGCCATCGTATGTGGCGGGTACCATGATCGCCTTGGTGATGGCTACGCTAATCCTTTTAGGAAATCGGTTTGGGATCTCAAGTAACTTGCGAACCGTTTGCTCCATTCTTGGAGCGGGAAAGCACTGTGAGTTTTTCGACTTTAACTGGCGTGCCCAATGGTGGAACCTCGTGTTTGCCGTGGGCATGGTACTTGGGGGCGCGATCGCTCATACTTGGCTGATGCCCGAACAAGCGACGAATATTTCAATGGTCACAATAAACGAATTGGAGGGCTTCGGCTTGTCCAATCCTGGTGCATCACTGGTGCCTCCTGAGATATTTCAATGGGAGTCGCTGTTGACCGTCAAGGGCATCATTATGCTGGTACTCGGTGGCTTCTTGGTAGGGTTCGGTACCCGATACGCAGGAGGATGCACCTCCGGTCATGCGATCAGCGGACTGAGCAATTTGCAGATGCCGTCGTTGATTGCCGTCGTCGGGTTCTTCATTGGTGGTTTATTTGCTACCTACCTCATCTTGCCCTATTTACTTCCTCTCTAGACAAACAATAGCACAAAACGATGAAATTGTTAAGATACATTCTCGTAGGTATCGTATTTGGCATCACGCTGACAAAAGCCGAAGTCATCTCGTGGTATCGCATTTATGAGATGTTTCGCTTCCAATCCTTCCATATGTACGGCGTCATTGGTACCGCCGTGGTACTGGGTATGATCTTCATTCAAGTAGTGAAGAAGAGGAAGCTAAAATCCATAGGTGGTACCCCCATATTGATTGAGTCAAAAGAACGTGGCGTTACGAGATACCTTCTCGGGGGAACTTTTTTTGGGTTGGGCTGGGCCCTCACCGGCGCTTGCCCTGGCCCGCTATTCATTCTTCTTGGGAACGGCGTAGGAGTAATATTGATTGTCATCGCCGCTGCGGTTCTCGGTACATATACTTATGGACGAGTCATGCATAAGCTTCCCCACTGATTGTGAAGAAGGATTACTTCTTTGTCGGTGTACAGCTTTTGCTATTTGCACTGTATATACGGGAATACCAAAACTGGCAATTCCAGTCTCCTGATGTGTTGCGGATCATAGCGGGGATAGGTGCGGTTGGAGGTACATTGCTCATAGGTGTCGCACTCTTCCAACTAGGTGCTGGTCTGACACCTTTCCCCACACCAAGGGACAACGGAGAGCTGGTGCGTGGCGGTGTTTTTGCTTTCATTCGGCATCCCATCTACGCTGGCATACTCGGAGCAACCTTCGGTTGGGCTCTGATGCAAGGAAGCGGCTGGAAACTTGGGATCGTCGTACTACTATACGGCTTGTTTCACTTCAAATCCAAATATGAAGAGGCATTGCTCACCGCAAAGTTTCCTGATTACGAGGCCTATCGGAAAGTTACCGGTCGCTTCTTCCCGAAATGGAGTAATCCAAAGACCAGCTGACCCGAGGCGCATTTTGGGAACTTGAATCAAAGAACGGCTGTACCTTATTTTAAAGCATATATCAATTGATGGAAGGGACAATCGAAGAGTGGCTTGACCGTTCAGATTTCGAACCAAGACTGGCACAGGAGATCGCACAGGCTGGCCGCAAGAGGCGCGTCAAAAGGGATCAAATCGTCATGAGTCAAGGCGAAAAGGCCATTGAAATGCCCTTTGTCCTCAGTGGTTTGTTGCGAGTGGTTCGGCACGATAGGAAGGGTAAAGAAATCTTCCTTTACTATCTCGAAGGGGGTGATACATGTGCTATGTCTCTTACCTGTTGCATGGAGGGTAAGCCGTCGGAGTTTTCCG
>JBCCXG010000577.1:0-4438 GCA_039191945.1 Bacteroidota bacterium | reverse complement strand
CATTGTCAGGTGGGTTAAGATTGCCTGGTGAAGGTCGCCCAGGCGTATTATCTCGGTATTCGGCCCCAGTGGCAAAAGTGACGATATCCCTTTCACATTCTTCTGATATTAATGCCCCGTCAAAGTCCCGAATGGTAAGGCCAGTAAAGGCCGGGGGGTCCAATATGGCCAAGGTGTCAATGTCTTCGTCCACGTCGAAACTGGTACATTGATATTCACTTGTGACGGTGACCGTCGGGAAGTAAAGGTCTTCGAAGGGATAACTGTGGGTAGTGGTAGCGACATGATCGAAAGAGGATTCAGTGGGATCGTCATTCATCAAATCGAAGTCCCATTGGTACCTAACAATGGACGAGCCGTCGGCAGCCGAGGAGGCGCTGGCATCAAAACGCAGGACATGGTCACGACAAATTCGGTTGCCAACTTCGTTGTTGGGCGTGACGAGAAAATCTGAAACGGGATTGGAGCGTACATTGACTTGTAAGTCTTTTGTTTGCTCGCAGCCGCGTGCATTTCGAACGAAGAGGTTGTAGTTACCCGAACCGGATCGAGAGATCGCCGTCGAGTCGAAGGTGATGTTGTTGGTGAGGAACTCTGAGGAGTTCCGTGTCCATTGGTAGAAAGGGTAGGAGGTGCTAGAAGTAGCCAGATTTAGATCGCTCAGCTCACAAATGTTCAGGCTGCTGTTGTTAGCGGAGAAAGTGCCACCGGTGTGAGGACTGTTGTCCGAGTTGATGGCGGCGATAATGTCAAACGGAGGCGTATTGATCACACAATTCCGCCTCCCTAAAGTAATGAAATTACTAATGCGCTTCGTCAGAGCAAGCCCCGATGCCACGCGACTTTGGGGCGCCGACACTCCGATGGAGGGGTAGGGTGTCCACGTGTTGCCATTGTTGTTGCTAAAGTACAAGCCGAGGTCGGCTTCTGGAACCCCAGCCAACTCATCGTCGAAATACTCGAAGACAATGTCGGTGATTGGAGATTGATTATTCGTCAATTCCGTGATCTGGTAATACCTGTTGATGCTTCCATCGGCTACATCGGATCGCTTGCCATGGTGTCGGGTCACTTCAATTTTTGCCCCTTCTGGTAAGGTGAGTCCCAGCCCAAGTTGACCCGGTTCTACTGTTCCGGAGTAATTTCTTGATTCCTTCACGATCGTTCCGTTCGTACCGAACACGCGGTGGTTTTCATCCTCGTTGATAATAGAAGCATCGCGATTCAGGGTGGTTTGGAGCCTAATGATATTATCAGAGATGTCCATACTTCCTCTTTCTAGCACCAGATCGTCATTGAGCTCTAGGTTGGCGTTCAAAATGACTAGCCCTCCTTGCTTATTCACTTCTAGCCCATGAAAGAATACGGGAGTACCCGAGATCGTCTGATTGCCGCCCCCAGTGAGAAGGACTATTGGCCTTGCTGTGCCTACATCGGTCTCTTCGGCGATCATCGAACCTCCAGGTGAGTTGTTTGTAAGGTTACCCTTTACTTCCAGCTTTCCCCTCAATTTGATAGGGCTGTCTCCGGCATTTTGCCTGTCTGAGCCATCAATCAGGTGGCCTCCGACATATAGTTCCGCCTGGGATTCGACGAAGATGGAAGTGTTTGAACCCACGAACAGAGATTGAGAACAAACCGAGCCGCTTGCCAGTACACCGAGTAGGAACAGGAAGGGTAGTTTATTCATGGGTCAGTCAGATTAGGTGGCTTCGTTGGGTGCGTTTATTGCTTGATGATGAAGGCGAGCACATAATAAGGAGGGCGGTTTTCAATACCCTGAGTCGTTCCAGTCGGTTGTGTATTCCCTACAACTCTATGACTATGGGTATGCGAACTCGTCGTTCTTCGCAACTCGGCGTGGCTCAAGTTTCTTGCTCTCCCGTTACTCCCGTATTGGTCTCTGCCAATGACAGCAACACCTACTGGTAAAGTTTCGCGGGAATAACTGTCTTGATAATTGTGTTCGTGTGAGTCTTGGTCCGAGGTAATGTCGACGGCGTGCGTATGCGAAGGAAGTTCAGTGGTTGAGGCTTCACCTCCATTAAGTCTTGTGCTACTATAATCAGGATCGCGAGGATCGTATCCGACAACAAACTGACCCCTCAAGTCCGGCCTACCACCTTGTCCGTCGCATAGTTCCCACCCTTTCGGTAAATTGTTGGGGTCTCCCGACCACATGATGATACCTCCCTGTGGAATACCACCACTCCATTGGTTTCCTTCCCGGAATCTCACATCTTCTGTATCCGTATCATAATAAATGAGACCATCTGCTGGGGTGCTGATCCCGGCATTTCTTGGCACCAGGAGTCCTTTATTAGTGGAGGTAACATCAAGCGCTGCAGAAGCATTGGGCGCGTTGGTACCAATACCTACTCCCTCCTGTGCCTGACACATGATGGCGGTGCCTATGCAGGCTAAAAAAAAGAAGTGTCTCACTTTTTCCATTGTATGATTTCTGATTTTAATACTGTACCCTGACTGTGGTAGGCCCGAAGTTGATAAAACAGCTCATTAGCTTGTTGGACCTCGTCTCGGTAGAAAGTCTCCTGAATCAGGCCCGTTAGAGGCTTCATGGTATTTTGTTGAGCTCCCCGATAGAGCATATATCCCACAAAGTCACTGTCGAGCTCATCCCAATTGAATTCATTGACCTTGGCTCTTTTCCGGTGCTTGAGCTTGAGTGTGATTTCGTCAGTAAGGTCAATTGCTTTTGCCCATTTCGCGTCGATCGGAGCTGACGGAACCGAGGCATTTTGGTCACCATCCATCGCCACCAGACGGTACTGGTAAAGGACATTGGGAAGGGCGCGTCGGTCGGTAAACTCATAGCTCGTTGATGGGATATCTTCTAGATTGACTTGTGTCCACTGAGCATTTTCTAGCGAATCCTTTCGGTACAATTGATAGTGGGTCAGATCGAGGTCTACGTTAGGGTGCCATCCGATCGTGATTCCGGTTTCTGAGTAAGATACGGACCGTATAACAGGCTGTTCAGGCGCCACAACATCCGGAAGTTTACCGGAGACCAATGCACTGTGCGGGCTTCTGTTTTCCGAAGAATCAAGTGCTACCACAAAGTAGTAGAAATCGTTCTTGACGTTCACGGGTAGTCTCTGTCGATACTCCGGCGTCGTCAAGGGGTCTGCAGTCAGTAAAACGTAGTGATTGGATACCTCGGCATCGACCGTACGGAATATTTGATAGCCCAACAGATCCGGATCCATATTGGCTTGCCACGAAATCACAAACTGCCCAGTATCAGCCTTTAGCGTGACGCCCATGGGAGCCGAGGGAGGGAATTGATCCGGGACATCGGCAAAGACCATATTGGATTGCGAAAAGTTGTCGCGATGGTCGTAGGTCGTTACGTAATAATAATAGCCACCGGGTTCCTCCACGACATCGTCGTAGGACCTGGCTGCAGAAGTATTGAAGATGGCTTCATAGGGGCCATCACTTTTTGTGCTGCGAAAGAGCGTCCAGTCTCGGATGTCCTCACTTTCGGGAATTGCCCAGCGCAATTGGATGAGCATGGTGTCTTGCTCGTATCTTAAATCCGTCGCGGCAGGAGGCGGAGTTACGTCACCAAACTCAATACTCACCGGTGCTGTTTTTTCTGTTTCGTTCTCGAAGAAAGAAAGTCCGACAATGTGGTACTGGTATTGTCCATTTTCTACCAGGTCACCGTCATAGAATTTGGGACTGGGATAGACCAGTTGACTTAGACTGTCTTCGATTTGAGAGAGTACGATCGGTTCCTGGTTGATGAGAGCGGAAATACCATCTTCACCCGTCCGGTAAATATTGGTGGCATAGAATCTGTTTTCGTCCACCACCCAATCAAATACAAATTGATTTTGCTCCTGGGATACGGTGAATCCTTCTACCGGTGAGGGAGTGGATTGTGCGCCCACCTGAATAGCATCGGACTGCGCAAGCAGCGTTTCCTTGGATCCCATGATCTTCTGAACTCGATAGGTGTAGACTTCTCCCCACTGAGCGGTAGTGTCCTGATAGAATACGCCCAAGAAATCTGCGAAATCATTGCTCTCAAAACTTTTAATGAAAACATTGAGCAACAAGAACTCGCTTCCAAGCCCATCAAGACCCAACTCGTTGACCATCTGACTAAAAGTCTGCAGTTCCTCGTCGGCAGCGGCGCGACTCGCGAGGTTGGGCTTTTTCCTGATGGGTATTTCATTGAGCTTTTCCCATTGCGTAGATCCAGCAGGCCTGCGGTAAACGTTTACTCCCTCAGGATATATTAGCTCTTTGGAGTACCACTTGAGCAGTACCGCAGAATGCTCACCCGAAGCAGTCAGGGATTGGCCAGTCAACAACCTCACCGATTGACCAAATGTGCAATTTGCCCACAGCAGACTTCCTAATAATAGCAATATTAATTTTGGTGCATTCACCGTACTAGTTGTTG
>JBCCXG010000576.1:0-4441 GCA_039191945.1 Bacteroidota bacterium | reverse complement strand
GACGAAGCCAAGAAAGATCGGTCTTGCAAGGGATCTGAAGTGCTTGACAAAGAATCCAAATGAAAATGGGTGACGTCATAAAGGTATTCGCGGTATTCCTGATCCAGGGAACTGACGACATTGAGATAAATCATGAGCCCCAGCGAAAAGACGATACTAGCGATGGTCATACTCACCACAACTTCTATTAAGCTACTCGCCCGTAGTATCAGAGCCATTGCATGATCGATTTCTTGCCACTGTAAAACCAGAGCTTGGGCATCAGGAGCGACTCAATGCCCTCACTGCCGTCTATCAGCGCATTGTAAAGATAGTTCTCGTATACGGCCGATGGTGAATTGACCAAGGTCTTGCGGACCGTGACATGGCCATAAATGCTTCCGTAAGTCTCCAAGAAGCCGTTGCAGTACATGGCTCCGGTAAACTTTGCGCCATCCTCGAGATAGATTGCCCGTTGAAAATAGACCTCTGGATCACCGTAGATGCCGGCCAACCCCGTCACCTCACTTCCTGATTCCAGGTAGATCTGTCCCAGGCCCGAGTCATTGTGTACGAAAAGCAGAGACGGGTAATCGAGTTTGACCCCTTTATGCACGATGATCGTATCCGTGGCGAAGAATTGGCCACTACCTTCAAAGCCACTGTTGAGCTCTATGACCTCTGCCTGCACCACCACATCACGGGTCCGCGCCAGCGAATCAAAGGTCACTCTGCCTCTCGCCTCGATGTGAACAAACCCCTCGATCGTATCCGACAAGACCAAACTGGCACCCTGAATCTGGATCAAAGTATCAGATCGAAACCCCTGATCCACGGGCAGGCTCGAGTTCAATCGAACCACCTGTTCAAACTCATCCATCCGATCGAGGAAAGCGAGCAATGGGTCATTGAACTCAGGTAGTTCGTCACCACTTTCCGCAGTCGTACCATAGTACAAGCTATCGTTGAGATACCCAACCCTACCCACATAGGCACTCTGAATACCTGATTGCGGGACCAGGAGATGACCTACCAACTTTGTACTCCCAGAAACGGACATGGGTCGCCGCTCATCAACCAGGTAGATGGCTGCCCTGGCTTCTTCGGAGGGCTCATAGCCAATGGTGAAAACGGACTGCCTGGTAAATCGACCATGCCTCGCCTCAATGTGAAAGAGGTCATACACTCCCCAGGGTCTCCGCAGTAAGGTGACAGTATCCTCCTGTCTACCGTACAAATCCAATGTCTGGGGGTCGAATAAATCGAAAGCCTCAGGATCCGCCAAAGCCAATTGCACGGCAGAGGCCACATTTCGATCAAGCTTCAATCCAATATCAAACATTCGGCTCTCGAGCCGGTGATAGTAGCCCAGAAGGATGATAGAAGTAAGAATAATACTGATGACCAAGCTAATGGCGAGGGTATAGGCCAATATGCCCCCCTTCAACTTCAAATACCGCTGCTTTTTAGGGTATCCACCACCGCGCCTTTTTTGTAGCTCAGGATCAATGTATCCCTGACGCTGAGGTATTCAATGTTACCATCGAGCAGTCCCTCATCAAAACTGCCCCGCTGGAGGACGCGACCTTTGGGGTCATACTGCGCAAAATCGCCATCCCTTCTCCCTTGGGTAAAAGACATGGTCGAGGATAGCTTACCATTCCGGTGCCATTGGTACCATTTACCCTCTTTCAGTCCCAGATCGAACCTACCCTTGGTCTTCAACGAACCATCCGGAAAGTATTCGAGGTATTCTCGGTCGAGCAGGTTCCCAGCATAGTTTCCCATACTGGAATAGATTCTTCGCTGCTGAAACCAGTAGTAGGTCGCAGCATCTATCGTAGTTAAGTCTTGGCGCGAGGCCAACTGCAGTACAATAATAGAGTCACCATGATCGAGCCGAATGGATTGCCGATACTCCTCGTCGCCTATATCTCTGTTCTCCTTGAGCGGCTTTAGATCCACACAGGCTGTGGCCAGGAAGACACCTATATATATGTATCTACTCCACCTCATGGATCTTGACCATGTTGGTGTGGCCCTGCCAGTGAGTCGGCATTGCCGCTGTGGTGATGAAGACGTCCCCTTTTTCCAGGTACCCTCCGTCAACCAGTACCTTTTCAATGGAGGTCAGTGTGTCGTGGATACTGCGCTGTTCGTTGTAGTAAAAGGACTTTACGCCCCAGATCAGGCTGGCTTGTCGGTACAGCATTTCATCACTGGTGAACAGAAAGATATCAGCCTTCGGCCGATGCATGGCGATCTTGAATCCCGAATATCCCGTCTTCGTCAACCCCACCAGTGCCTTGGCTTGGACTGATTCACTCAAACGGCAAGCGCCCCTGATCAGCAAGTCATTGAGCCGGGTAGTACTGCTCTCCCCTTCTTTCTCAAAGTACTTGTGATAAATGCTATTCATCGACTTCTCCACCTCCGCAATCGTTTTGGACATGCTTCGAACGGCATGAACAGGAAACTTCCCAGAAGCAGACTCTGCGGACAGCATCAAGGCATCTGCTCCGTCCATCACTGCATTGGCCACGTCATTGGTCTCGGCACGGGTGGGTCGGGGATTCTCTATCATACTCTCCATCATCTGGGTGGCGATAATGACAGGCTTGCCCAGGCGGTTGCACTTCTTCACCATACGCTTTTGCTCCAAAGGGACCCGCTCCATGGGTATCTCTACCCCAAGGTCGCCTCGTGCTACCATGATCGCATCCGTCGCTTCGATGATTTCATCCATATTGGCGATCGCTTCTGGCTTTTCCATCTTAGCTACGATCTTGCTACGCTTGCCCTTGGCCTCCAGTCGGGCACGCAGATCATGGATGTCCGCAGCCCGCCGTACGAAAGAGAGTGCCACCCACTCTATTTCGTGCTCCATCCCAAATTCCAAATCCTCAATGTCCTTCTCCGTCAGCGAGGGCGCTGATACGTTAGCATCTGGAAGGTTGATGCCTTTTCTGGACTTCAATACCCCACCGTGTACTACCGTCGAATGGACCTCATCCCCTTCTACTTTATCCACCTTCAGTTCGAGGTTGCCATCGTCAATGAGCACGGTGCTTCCAGGCTCCAAATCGTTGGTGATTCCTTTATATACAGTGCTTACTTTTTTATTGGTGCCCAACATCTCCTGCGTGGTGATGGTCAGCTTTTCACCAGGTTCGATTCCCACACCCCCATTTTCCACCTGACCGACACGGATCTTAGGGCCTTGCAGATCCTGCAGTAGGGCTACACTCGTACCGAGCTCATCGTTGACCTCCTTGACCATATTGATGACCATCAGGTGATCTTCGTGGGTACCGTGCGAGAAGTTCATACGAAACACATTAGCTCCCGCTTTCACCAGTTCTATCAGGGTCTGTTTATTACGACTCGCAGGACCAATGGTGGCGACAATCTTCGATCTCTTTTTGAATACTTCCATGAGTTGGGTCAGAACAGTAAGTTTTCTTTATTCTTTATTTTTTCGATGTCCAACTTCACCGCGTAGTGCACAAGTGGGACTGATTTTGCGATATCCAGAAGATGGTTGGCAGAGGGGTCGTCGACTTCCGACTTGAATTGTATTAAATAATCGAATTGTTGCAATTCAGGAACGAGGTACTTATTCATTTGAGGGTTACCCACCAACAATTTGTTCCGCAGCAAAAGAACATGGACGAACTCAGATTCAAAAACAAAATTAGAAATTAATATTCTGCTGTTATCTCGAAAGTCGATCTGAATATCCTCCCCCTTGACAAAGTGAAGGAAGGAAACGTCATTAAAATGCCAGGCCAGTACGTAATCCTTTGCTGGAGATACCAGGCCCAATAGGTCAAAGTCATAAAGATATTCTGCCTCTAATTTTGATTTGAGCCCCATATAGATGGAAATTGCGCGAAAATTGGAGCGTCTCCTAACGGCCTTACGGCCAGTGAGTAGCGCCAAAAATAGCAGATTTGATTTTCGAATCGAATGTTATTTCTTTGCACAGAATTTTTAACCAAATCAATAAGACAATGTCAGAAATTGCACAAAAGGTAACGTCAATCATCGTTGATAAGCTAGGTGTTGAGGAGTCTGAAGTGACGGGCGAAGCTAGTTTCACCAACGACCTTGGCGCTGACTCATTGGATACCGTAGAGCTGATCATGGAATTCGAAAAAGAATTCAACATCTCAATCCCCGACGATCAGGCGGAGAATATCGGCACTGTGGGAGATGCGATCAAATACCTCGAAGAGAACGTTAAGTAATTCACCCAGAAAAGGATTTTACAAGCAGACTTGGAAAGTACATGGAGTTAAGACGAGTGGTCATCACGGGCATTGGGGCGATTACCCCCATTGGCAACACGAAGGATGAGTACATGTCCGGCTTGGAACGAGGCGTGAGCGGCGCGGCCCCTATTACTCGTTTCGATCCAGAAAAATTCAGAACCAAGTTTGCGTGCGAGGTCAAAAATTTC